>ONYR01000171.1 GCA_900322165.1 uncultured Eubacteriales bacterium | reverse complement strand
TGCTGTCAGCTTCCGAAAGCCCTTCTTTTTCATAGTTGTCATGTCTATTTCCCCCCTATTTGGAAATAACAATCTCTTGCCCACTTTGTCAGCATATAACTATTTATGCATAAGTAAGGCAACTATAAAGATAATAGCATGTTTATTTAGCCAAATGCAATATTTAATATTGTTTTTTTTAATATTATCAATATATCTTTTATACTTGTTGTTATTTTTTTTAGGATTTTCAAATAGATCATTTTCTTCTTTTTCGTTCTCCCTTGATTTGATATAATAATGAAAGCCATTCTCACTTAGCATTTCACTTCATTTTTAAGGAGGATTCCTCTAATGAAAAAGATCATCGTTGTCACCGGCGCCTCGTCCGGTATGGGTAAAGAGTTCGTGCTGCAGATCAGCCGCAAAGTTACGGTCGATGAGATCTGGGTTATCGCGCGCAGTGAGGAAAAGCTTCGTGCCCTGCAGTCCGAAGTCGAGACCAAGATCGTGCCGATCGTGCTCGACCTTTCGGACGTAAAGAGTATAAAGAAGTATTCGGACAAGCTTGCCGAGGAAAAGCCGAACATCCGCATTCTTGCGAACTGCGCGGGATTCGGTAAGTTTGACCATACCGAAAACCTTGATGCGGATACGCTCACGAACATGGTCGAGCTGAACTGCACCGCGGCGGTCGCGATGATCTCCTACTCTCTTCCGTATATCGGACGCAAGGGGCGCATCCTGAATATCGCTTCCTGCGCCGGTTTCCAGCCGATCCCGTATATCAACTGCTACGCGGCTTCCAAAGCCTTCCTGCTGAACTATTCCCGCGCACTGAATCAGGAGCTGAAATACAAGCAGATCCACGTTCTGGCCGTGACACCTTTCTGGACCAAGACCGCGTTCTTTGACCGCGCGATCGATCCGTCCCGCAAGGAAGTTGTCATCAGCTACGCGGCGATGTATGATCCGGCTAAGGTCATGAAAAAGGCGATCCGCGATCTGTTCAGCAACAAGGATGTCTCCTGCTACGGATTGGTCAACAACGTGCAGCGCATCCTGGTTCGGATCCTGCCCAAATCGATCGTGATGAAGGTCTGGATGGCTTCGCAGAAACTGGACGGAACTCCGGGTATTCGGTAAGGAATTCAGATCGAAACAAAACTGAATGGTATGACAGTCATCAGTGTAGATGAAAAAACCTCCCTTGCATTCAGCAAGAGAGGTTTTTTTGTTGGTTTGATAAGATCGGTTCACTCTCAGAACTTGATCGTCGGGGTGTTGTACTTGTCCGGTGTCCAGCCCGGTTTGATGTCTTTTACGGCTTCAGCCGCGCAGGTAAGGACGTTGCCGTGATCAAGGTCGATCAGACCGTAGCGGTTGTTGCCCATGCCAAGCTCCTTCATGTAGGCAAGCTGGCGATGGCCGTGACGGGTCTCGATACGCTCCTGCATCGCAGCGCCGCCATTCTCCGGAAGCGCGTAGATCATGTCGACACAAGCCTGGTCCGCAGCAAGGATGTCGGTCGAAGCAACAATACCGATGTCCGGGGTCTGTACCGGAGCTGCATCAACGCCTGCACAGTCGCAGTCAACGGAAATGTTGCGAAGGACATTGATGTAGACGACCTGATCGCCGAAGTGGTCGATCGTAGCCTTGGTCGATTCGGAAATGCGCTCCATGAGCTCTTCCTCAGCAATGCTCCACATGTTATCGGAATGCGGAACCGTGTGGATCATTTGCTTACCGATCCGTCCATCCGCACATCCGATACCGATATTCTTGTTGGAACCACCGAAGCCGCCCATCGTATGGCCTTTGAAGTGAGTCAGGGTCAGCATGGAATCGTATTTCAGAATACCTTCGCCCACGCTCATGTAGGTGAACCATTTACCGTTCTTAACCGGAAGGCGCGTGGTTCCGAACTCATCAATAATGTCGACCGGGCAGAAGTTCCAGCCGTTGACCTTCAGGGTCTCACGGTGCTGCTCTGTCGTGTAGCGGTCGCCTTCGTAGTAGGTGTTGGTCTCGATGATCGCCGCATCCGGAAGCTTCTCCTCGATCAGCTTGCGGACAAATGGACGCGGAATGATATTCGGGCCGTGCGCCTCGCCGGTGTGAAGCTTAATGGCGATCTTGCCCTTCAGCGCCGGGCTGACGCATTCAAAGATCTTAAGCAATCCCTCGGGGGAAAGGTCTCTGGTAAAATAGACGACCGATTCTTTGCCGGTACGTTCTTCATAAGGAACATAGCGGTCTCCGTCTTTTCCGGGAACAATTGCGCTCATAGTAAACCTCCTGTCACATCTGTTCAGATTCCTTGTAAACATCAAGCTGAATCTTTTGCCTCTGATGACTTTTTAGTATTGTTAATCATACCACAAAAGCTTTTATGCCGTAAAGTCTGCCTTCAGTGATCTATCCTCTCAAGGCACTCTTTGGTAAACGCCTCAGTCAGCCTCCGATACCGCGGCTCATCCACAATAAAGCTCAGCCCGTGTCCCGCTCCCTCAAACGTGTACCTTCGGATCAGCTCGGGATTGGCGGCCTGGATCTTGGCACTCAAAGAATCATGGACAAAGTGATCCTCGAGCCCGTGCAGGATCATGACCGGGACCTTGATTTGTGCGGCTGCCTTTACCGCGTCCGCCTCCCTCAGATCTGCCCCGCCGAAGAGCTTCTCCGCCAGCCACACGATCCAAAAGACCGGTTTCCTTGGCAGATGCGCATCCTTAGCCAGCTGCATGACAATGTCCTTCGCCGAGGAATAAGGCGAGTCTGCGATGACACCCGCCAGTGTTTTCGGAACCTCTCCGCCTGCGGCCATCAGCACCGACGCTGCGCCCATGGAGACCCCGTACAGGAAGATCGGTTTTCCCGGGTCACCGACCTCTTTCGCCCAGTCTTCACCCCACTGCAGCCAGCGCGCAATATCCTTTTGCTCCTTTGCGCCAAGCGTGATCGTGTGGCCCTCACTTTTCCCGTGAGCCCGCTCATCGATGAGCAAAAGGTTCATTCCCATATCCAGCGCGATCATCGCCCCGCCTGAGAAATCCCTCGCCGGATTGCCTCGGTACCCGTGGCAGCCGATCGCCAGCGGCGCCTTCGGATCACGCAGATAAAACTGTCCGTGAAGCTTCAGTCCGTCAAACGACTCGATATAAACCGGCTCCCACGGCTCCTTCAGAAGCCGCGCGATCATGTTTTTCATCCGTTCCCTTTCGGCCTGATACTGCTCGCCGGAAGGAATGTTGAACGGATCGTCCTGCACCTTATTGGGTGAATGGAACGCCGCCTTGTAAAGCGCCCAAAGGCCAAGACCAACAGCTCCGGGAAGCCCGGCAAGCGCCCTGAGCCACGCTGAGCCATGCTTTTTATTTGTTCTTGCTTTCATTGTCTTACTCCGTTTTCAGCCGCTTCTCCTTCTTCTGCCACCAACAATAAAACCAGGCACAGATGATTACTGAGAGAAGCGAACCCAAAGGTGCCGCGAGCCCCATCGCATACAGCGTCTCCGGATACCAGACGGACGCCAGGTAGGCCCCCGGAATGCGCACCAGAAGCACCGAGATCACGTTGTGCACAAACGATGCCATCGAACGCTGGTACGCGGCAAAATACCCACTGAAGCAAAAATGGATGCCCGCAATCATGCAGTCGAGCGAATACGTTCTCAGATACTGCCCGCCAAGACGGATGACCGCTTCCTCCTCTTTGGAGAAAAGCCGGACCATGTCCGTTGACGCGAACTGACAGATCCCCGCGATGACAAAACCGAACACGAACGTAATCAGGATACCGAGCTTCAGCGCTTCCCTTCCGCGCTCATGCTTGCCCGCGCCTGCGTTTTGTGCGGCAAGAGCGGAAACCGTGGAAAGCATGGCCGACGGAACGAGGAACAGGAAGCTGATGATCTTCTCGACGATCCCGACCGCCGCCGCGACGTCCACGCCTCGGCGGTTCGCGATCACGGTAATGACCATGAACGACACCTGAATAAACCCGTCCTGCACCGCGATTGGAACGCCCACCTTCAAAAGCTGGCGCATGGTCTGAGGGTTCGGCTTCAGGTCTTCCCGTGTCAGTTTCACGCCGAGCTTCAGCTTGCTGAAAACCAGCAGCGCGATCGCAACGCTGACGCCTTGGGAGAAGACGGTCGCGATCGCCGCGCCCATCGCACCCATTTTCAGCGGTCCGATCAAAAGCCAGTCCAGCCCGACATTGAGAATTCCCGCGATCGCGACAAAGTACATCGGGCGTTTGGAATCGCCCATGCCGCGGAAAATGCCGGCGAGAACGTTGTAGGCTGTGATAAACGGAATGCCAAGGAAACAGACCGTCAGGTAACGGCTTGTCTCTGTAACGGATTCTTTCGGAACCGAGAGCAGGCCGATGATCGGCCCGGTCAGCAGCACCAAAAGCACCGTCAGGATCAGCGCGACTCCGAGAAACAGCGTGATCGTGTTGCCTATCCCTCGCGCGATCTTCTCCTTATCCTTCGCTCCGAGAGCACGCGAGATCGCAACGGTCGAGCCCATCACCAGGCCGACAAGCATCACCGTCAGCATGTGCATGACCTGGCTGCCGACGGCGACGGCCGTGATCTCCGGCGCTTTGTTGAATCGGCCGATGATAAACAGGTCGGCCAGCCCGTAAAAGGTTTGCAGAAAACAGGACAGCAGATACGGCAGCGAAAACCGCACCAGATTCTTGAAAAGACTGCCCTTCGTCATGTCTTGCACGTAAACGAATCTCCTTCTATCTTTTTCGTGTAAAATATGATAAACTTTTTATGCTTCATTTGCAAGCAAGCACATTCTTGCCATGCAATTAATTCCCGAAAGGATGCTTTGTCTTGATTGTCGAAATGGCGCCCATGGAGGGCATTACCAACTATATCTATCGGCTGGCCTTTGCCCGTTGGTTCGGTGGGGTCGATCGCTATTTCACTCCGTTTCTTTCCCCGAACCAGCACCACAGCTTCCAGACAAAGGAATGGCGCGAGATCGAGCCGGAGAACAATCACGGCCTGAAGGTCATTCCGCAGCTTCTTACCAACGACGCTGAGCATTTTCTCTGGGCCGTTGGTGTCATTGCGGAGCGCGGCTTTGATGAGGTCAATTTCAATCTGGGCTGTCCGTCGGGAACCGTCTATTCCAAGAAAAAAGGCAGCGGGCTCATTGCGGAGCCGGACATGCTCGATCGGGTTCTGGACGAGATCTTTAATGGTAACGAGAAAGCGGAAAAACCGCTTCGCATCTCCGTCAAAACCAGACTCGGAAAGGAAGACCCGGACGAATTCATTCGGATCCTGGAGATCTACAACCGCTACCCGCTTTCGGAACTGATCATTCATGCGCGCGTCCGCACGGAGTTCTATAAAGGCGAGGTGCACCGTGACCGCTTCGCTTACGCAATCGAAAACGCGAAGGCTCCCCTCTCCTTTAACGGCAATCTCTTTACCGCGGAGGATGTGAACGCGGTTGCCAAGGACTTTCCCACCGCTTATGCGGTGATGCTCGGCCGCGGCATGCTTGCGGATCCGTCGCTGGCAAGGCAGCTTCAGGGCGGCGCAGGACTGACAAAGGAAGCCTTTATCGGTTTTCACAACGAACTGCTGACTCAAAACAAAGCGATGCTCTCCGGCGATGCGCAGCTGCTGCACCGCATGAAGGAGCTCTGGCCCTACTGGCATCTCATGTTTACGAACGGCCGCAAATACTGGAAGGAAGTGCGCAAAGCCACACGCCTCTCTGCCTATGAAGCGACCGCTTCCCGCATGTTTGAACGTGAGTCCCTCCTTGCGGGAGCTCATTTCTCGGAGTATCCGGACTATTAAGACCGATCTATTCTACTGCTTACGGAGGTTTTCTCATGGAAAAACTGAACGTCTGTCTGTTAAACGATTCCTTCCCGCCGGCGATCGACGGAGTCGCCAACGCGGTCACCAATTACGCCAACATTATTACCCATGAGCTTGGCAAGGCCACCGTTGTCACGCCCTATTATCCGAACGCGGATGACAGCCCGTACGATTTTCCGATCGTGCGCTACCCCAGCATCGATGTCACCAAGCTTGTCGGTTACCGTGCCGGCTGGCCGTTTGATGCAAAGCTCCTCGATCAGCTTGCAAGCCCCGGGTTCGACATTATTCACAGCCACTGCCCGATTGCCTCTTCGATGATCGCTCGATCCCTGCGCGAAGAGATCGATGCCCCGATCGTCTTTACCTACCACACCAAATTTGATATCGATATCGCCAACGCGGTTAAGAATAAGCTCGTGAGAGCGGAAGCGACAAATCTTCTCGTTGAAAACATTTCCTCCGCGGATGAGGTCTGGGTCGTCAGCCATGGAGCCGGTGAAAACCTGAAGAGCCTTGGCTACAAGGGTGACTATATCGTTATGCCTAACGGTGTCGATTTCCCGAAAGGCCGTGTTTCGGAGGAAGAGGTCAGCGCCGCCTGCGCCGGGTACGATCTTCCTGAAGGCGTGCCGGTCTTCCTTTTCGTCGGCCGCATGATGTGGTACAAAGGCCTTCGGATCACGCTCGATGCCCTGAAGCAGCTCGATGAGGCCGGTATCGATTTCCGCATGGTCATGATCGGCGGAGGCGGTGACAAGGATGATGTCGTAGCGTATGCCGCTCAGCTCGGTCTGGATAAAAAGGTGATCTTTGTTGATCCGATCCACGACCGCAACGTGATCCGCGCCTGGTACTGCCGCGCGGATCTTTTCCTCTTCCCTTCGACCTTCGACACCAACGGTCTCGTTGTCCGCGAGGCAGCTGCCTGTGCGCTCGGAAGCGTGCTTGTCGCCGGAAGCTGCGCGGCGGAGGATGTCGAAGACGGCAAGAGCGGACTCCTGATCGAAGAGAATGCTGATTCGATGGCCGCTGTACTGAAGAAAGTCTGCGGCAATTTCGATTTGATGAAGCAGATCGGACAAGGCGCTCAGGACAACCTCTACATGTCCTGGGAAGCTTCGGTAAAGAACGCCTACGCCCGCTATGAGATCGTCATTGACAATTACCGTCACGGTCTCTACCCCAAGCACCGCACCATGACCGATGAATTCTTCCGCCAGACGGCCAAAGCGCTTGAATTCCGCGCTGAGATGCTCTCGCTTCGCTCTGAACTCGAGAGCCGCCGCGACGAACATCATGAAAAAATGATCGAGAACCGGGAAAAGATGATCGACCGGATCGACAAGCTTATCACCAACCTCGACCGTCCGGACCGTTTCCTGTAAAACCAACTCTCAGACAGCAAAAGGAGGCACCTCAGACTGAGGTGCCTCTTTCTATGCTCCGGTCGTTTCACCGTGATTATCCTTTTAAGACTTTCGGAATTCCGTTTTCAAAGAAGCTGATCATTTCTTCCGGCTTGTAGTTATAACCGTGCGAAGCGGTGTCAGCAAGGAAGGCGACCATTCCATAGGCAACAAACGTAGCTGCCAGTTTCTCCCGTTCGCTGAAACTGTTCTTGCTTTCCACGTTGCTTGCCCTGAACAGCTGATCCCCTACCGGTTCATACAAGGAATCACAGATATTATTCTGCTCGGTGTAAATGATCGCGTTGCGAAGGAATTGCCGGTTCTCAAATGATGTCTGGACAAAGAAACGAATAAACCCGCTGAGGGATATCTCTCTCTGCTCGAAGTATTTCTCCAGCAGATGGATGTAGGTCTGACTGACGAGCTCATTCTTGTCTCGGAAGTAATTGTAGAACGTACGCTTACTGATACTACAGTTCTGGACGATATCCTCTACGGTCACCTTGTTGATCGGCCACTCTGTCAGCAGCTCCAGTGCGGACAGTTCCAGATACTCTCTTGACGTTTTTTTCTTTTCCATAGTCCTTTCCCTCTTGGTTTTGCCGGCTCGAACCTGTCTCTCCTAAGGGAAAACATGCCCGGATCGGCCTTGCTGCACTGAATATATATTCGCAGACATTTTATGATAAATTTACGAAAGAAAAAAGTAATTTTCCTTTGACTGTGTATACTTCTGCACTTTTATACATATTTTTAAAAAAGTTATCGAGCACTTCCTCCAAGTCGGTACGAAAAAAAGCGTGTGAATCAGGTTTTCACACGCTTTTTGAAAATATAAATCCTTATTGTTTCTTCACCAGCAGAGAATGGCCGGTCATCTCTTTCGGCTGCTCAAGTCCCATGACTTCAAGCAGTGTCGGAACGATGTCGCAAAGGCGTCCGCCTTCCGCCAGGGTATAAGCCGGATCATAGTTCACAAGGATGAACGGAACCGGATTGGTCGTATGTGCGGTGTGCGGCTGACGGGTCTCATAGTTGATCATCTGCTCCGCGTTGCCATGGTCCGCACAGATGAACATGACACCGTTCACCTTCTTAAGGGCTTCGACTGCCTCGCCAACACACTGATCCACGCACTCGACGGCTGCGATCGCGGCCGGAAGGACACCGGTATGTCCGACCATGTCGGGGTTCGCGAAGTTGATGATAATAACATCGTACTCACCGCCGAGGATCGCGGCATTGAGCTTTTCACTGACTTCCGGCGCACTCATCTCCGGCTTGAGGTCGTAGGTCGCAACGGCCGGGGAATTGACAAGGATACGGTCCTCGCCCTTGTTGGGCTCTTCCACGCCGCCGTTGAAGAAGAACGTGACGTGCGCGTACTTTTCGGTCTCGGCAAGACGCAGCTGCTTCATGCCAAGGCTGGCAAGGTATTCACCGAAGTTATTGTTGATCTCCTGCTTCTTGAACGCGACGTACTTGTTCGGGATCGTCGGATCATAGTCCTTGAAGCAGACGTAGGTCAGCGGCATGTAGCCTCTCGCGCGCTTGAGATATTTGATGCACTTGGTGTTTTCCGGATCGCCCTCCTGCGCTGCCATGTCTTCATCGCTGAAGCAGAACGCCTTGGAGATCTCGCGGGCGCGGTCAGGACGGAAGTTGAAGAAGATAACGGAATCGTTCGGCTTCACAACGGAGAGCGGCTTGCCCTCTTCGTCGGTAATAACGGTCGGGATGACAAACTCATCGGTGACCCCGTTGTCATAGGATTCCTGCATCGCCTGAACCGGATCGGTCGCCTTGATTCCTTCGCCGAGAACGAGCGAATCGTACGCCTTTTGGATACGGTCCCAGTTGTTGTCGCGGTCCATCGCATAGTAACGGCCGGAGAGAGACGCTACCTTACCAACACCGATCTCCTTCATCTTGTCGACGAGCTCCTGCAGGTAGCCCTTGCCGGATGCCGGAGGCGTGTCACGTCCGTCGAAGAACGGATGCACGTAAACATTCTCAAGGCCTTCGCGCTTGCACATCTCCAGCAGCGCGTAGAGGTGCGTGTTGTGGCTGTGAACGCCGCCGTCCGAAAGCAGTCCCCAGAGGTGCAGATCAGAATTGTGTTCTTTGCAGTTGTTGATCGCAAGCAGCAGCTCTTCGTTTTTGAAGAAATCGCCGTCTTCGATAAACTTGGTGATCAAGGTCAGGTCCTGGTAAATGATGCGGCCGCCGCCGATGTTCATGTGGCCGACTTCCGAGTTGCCCATCTGACCGTCCGGAAGACCGACGGAAAGGCCGGAGGCATAGCCCTTCTGGAACGGGCACTCTGCCATCAGCTTGTCGATGTTCGGGGTCTTCGCCATATACACAGCGTTCGCCTCATGAATGTCGGAAAGGCCGAAGCCATCAAGAACCATCAGTACAACAGGTTTTTGTCTCATTTTAATCTCCTTCTATATCCATTGCGGAATGGTATCGCCGTCACGTCTCTCAGGCGGGTGCCTTCAGGCGCTTTCTTCCGGGACAAACCTTCGAAGGTCTTCCCGGTACACATAGCCGATCGCCTTCAGCTTCTCCAGGATCTCTTCTTCGGAACTATCCTTCTCCGCGGCCAGATCCGCCAGCGACAGATCGTGATCCCGCAGCTGCGTATTCACATAACTCAGCAGAATATGGGCATCTCCCGGTAACATTGCATCCTCCGCATTTGAACAGACTATAGGGTATTATACCCGAAAACATGCCGCTTGCAAACTGTTTCTGACTAAAAAATATCAATCCGGAAGAGCCACATTCGTGAATCTTCAGAATGACTTCAAAGCCAGGGTTCGCTGCGAAAATACTCATACCAGAGCCAGAGCACCGAGTATCGATCCTTCAGATCCTTCGCGTAAAGGATCGCGTCATCGATCCATGCCTTTCCGTACATGGTTTTAAACTCCTGCATGGAAAGCCCGATCGCCTCGACCAACTGTCTCGCTTCCGCCTCGCGCGGAGCAATCTTCAGGATCTCGCGGATCCGCTCCCACTTTGCAGCGAGTGCTTTCGAGGCTTCCTCGTCCGCTTCGTACCATCCGAGCTTTTGCTGCAGGGCCAGCACGCCGTCCGCGCTTGTGGTATAGATGCGCCGGATATCTTTCTCCCACGCTTCCCTCTTTCGCGGAAGGTACGCCGGGATCCTTCCGTTTTCTGTCTCGCTCAGGATCGCATTGCGGATCTGCGCGGTCACAACCGAGGCATAGGCGACGTCGATGCCATGGGCAAAATACGGCCGGTGCTCGAGAATGCCGCGGATCTCAAAATAATGGGAAAGGTGATGCTCGCTTCCGGAAGCCGGTCTGGAACAGTCCACATAGCTCATCGCGACACCGACCTTGATCAGGGCTTCCATCAGCGCCTGAACCGCCTTAGGATCACGTTGCAATACTCCCTCTGCCAGTCCTGCGACCGTTTTCGCGCAGTCCATGGTCAGGCCGTACACTGTCTCGCAGAAATATTCGCCTCGCACCTCT
>ONYR01000169.1 GCA_900322165.1 uncultured Eubacteriales bacterium | reverse complement strand
TTTGTTTGGTTGTGGTGATTAAACATTATAGCAGGAGTTATGCCTTGTGGCACTTTTTCTTTTTACACCATTATACGGACGTTGCGTCAAAATCAAGAAGTGTGCATCCATTCTTCTTCCTCGATGGATGCACGCTTCTCGAAACTAAGAAACTGACATCACTTATTCTGCCACGATCGGTGTCAGCTTCTCAAAACCAGGAAGCTGACATCCATTTTTTGCTTTTTTGGATGCACGCTTCTCAAATTCGAGAAACTGACACACATTTTTTTGCTTTTCTGGATGCGCGTTTCTTAAAATCAAGAAGTGTGCATCCATTCTTCTTCCTCGATGGATGTACGCTTCACGAAACTAGGAAACTGACATCACTTTTTCTGCCACGATCGGTGTCAGCTTCTCAAAACCAGGAAGCTGACATCCATTTTTAACTTTTGTGGATGTGCGCTTCCCAAAACGGTGAAACGGACATCCATTTTCCCGTCTGCGTGGATGCACATTTCCTCATACGATGAAAGTGACATCTCCACCCCCCTCCCGCCTGGATGCACGCTTCCCATATTCGAGAAACTGACATCAAAAAAGCCGAAGCCAATTCCTCGCCGGCTTCGGCTTCTGTTTGGTTTTTACTTCTGGTTTCTCCAGCTTTGCAGGATTTGAGTTCGCACCCTCGCTTAATCCAGTTCTGCTTTGCCGGTGTAGAGCTCGTAGTAGCGGCCCTTCTTCTCCAACAATTCGTCGTGGGTGCCGCGCTCGATGATCTCGCCGTGCTCGAGGACCAGGATCTGGTCTGCGTTGCGGACGGTCGAGAGACGGTGCGCGATGACGAAGGTGGTGCGGTTCTTCATCAGGCGGTCCATGCCATGCTCGATGTGGCGCTCGGTACGGGTATCGACGGAGCTTGTCGCTTCATCGAGGACCAGGATCGGGGCGTTGGAGATGGCAGCGCGGGCGATGTTGAGAAGCTGGCGCTGGCCCTGCGAAAGGTTTGCACCGTCGCCCTCGAGAAGCGTGTCGTAGCCCTTGTCGAGACGCATGATAAACGAATGCGCACTCGCAGTCTTGGCGGCTGCCTCGACCTCCTCATCGGTTGCATCGAGACGTCCGAAGCGGATGTTCTCGCGGACTGTGCCGGTAAAAAGATGGGTATCCTGCAGGACCATCGCGATGTTTTTACGGAGCTCGGAGCCGCTGAAGGCCTTCAGATCGATCCCGCCGATCGTGATCGTGCCTTCCTGGATATCGTAGAAGCGGTTCAGCAGGTTCGTGACCGTGGTCTTGCCGGCACCGGTGGAGCCGACGAACGCGATCTTCTGACCGGGCTCAGCCACGACGTTGATGTCCTTCAGGACGATCTTATCCTCGTTGTAGCCGAAGGTGACGTGCTTGAGCTCGATGCGCGGAATAATGCCCTCCATCGAAACCGGGTTCTCCGGCTCGAGGTCCTCGGGCTTCTGATCCATCATCGTGAAGACGCGTTCCGCACCGGCCAGAGCCGCCATAACGGTCGTGACCTGGTTAGCCATGTTGCTGATCGGGAAGCTGAACTGTCTGGAGTAGTTGACGAAGATCGTCAGACCACCGACGTCAAATCCGGTCGCAACACAGAGCACACCGCCGATCAGTGCGGTCAGCGCATAGCTCACCTGGCCAAGGCCGCCCATGATCGGGCCCATGACACCGCCGAAGAACTGCGCCCTGATCTGCTTGTCGCGAAGGTCCGAGTTGAGCTCGGTGAACTCCTCGATGCACTGCTCCTCGTGGTTGAAGACCTTAACGACCTTCTGACCGTTGACCGACTCTTCCACGTAGCCGTTCAGCGCACCAAGCGCTGCCTGCTGCGCGCGGTAGTACTTCTGGCCGTATTTCGCCAGAATGCCCGCGATCTTCGCGAAGACCGGAACCATGATCACGGTGATGATCGTCAGCCAGATGTTCGTGTAGATCATCATGGCCATCGTGCCGACAAGCGTCAGGATGCTCGAAACGAGGTTGACAAGCGTGTTGTCAAGCATCATGCCGATGTTGTCGACGTCGTTGGTGAAGCGGCTCATCAGATCACCGGTCTGGTTGGTATCGAAATACCGGATCGGGAGCTTCTGCAGCTTCGTGAACAGCTCGTTGCGGATGCGCTCAAGGCTGTTCTGCGACACATGGATCATGAGACGCGATTCCATGTAGGTCGAGAAAATGTTGACAAGGTAGATTCCGGCGAGGATCGCAAGGCCGGCGGTCAGTCCGCCAAGCTTCTCCAATCCGGCGCCTTCAATGATATAGTTGTTGATCAGCGGTCTGAGAATATAGGACGATGCCAGACTCGCCACGGTTCTTAAAATGACAAAAAAGAACGCGATTCCGATTTGTACTTTATAACGTCCGATGTACGTAAGCAGACGGGCAATGGTCGCCTTGGTGTCTTTCGGCTTACGGGTATCGGTGCCTCGACCTCTCGGTCCTCCTCCCATAGGCGGCATTATGCACTCGCCTCCTTTCGATCCATCTGTGAGTAGTAGATCTCCTGATACTCCTCATTGGAAGCAAGCAGTTCCTCATGGGTACCGACGCCCGTGATCTTGCCGTCATCCATGACTACGATCTCGTCCGCGTCCTTAACAGAGGAAATGCGCTGCGCGATGATGATCTTCGTCGCGTCCTTCAGCTCTTTCGCAAACGCTTCGCGGATCTTCGCCTCGGTCGCGGTATCGACCGCGCTTGTCGAGTCATCGAGGATGAGGATCTTCGGGTGCTTCAGCAGGGCTCTGGCAATACACAGACGTTGCTTCTGCCCGCCGGACACATTGACACCGCCCTGCCCGAGCTCGCGCTCGTAGCCTTCGGTGAAGTTCTGAATGAAGTCATCGGCCTGCGCACTCTTGCACGCCTCGATGATCTCCTCGTCCGTCGCGTCCTCTTTACCCCACCTGAGGTTCTTGCGGATGGAGCCGGAGAACAGGACGTTCTTCTGCAGCACCATGCCGACCGCCTCACGCAGGTTGTACAGGCTGTAATCCTTGACGTTCACACCGTCCACGAGCACCTCGCCCGCGTCGACATCGTACAGTCTCGGGATCATGCTGACAAGGGTCGTCTTGCCGCAGCCGGTCGATCCGATAATGCCGACGACCTTGCCCGGCTCGATGGTCAGGTTGATATTGTTCAGAACTTTCTCTTCACTGTTTTCGTAGTAGCGGAAGTCCACGTTCTTAAACTCGATGCGGCCCTCGCTCACCTTGCGGTCCTTTTCCTTCGCGTAAACGTCGGTGATGTCGACCTTCTCATCGAGCACCTCGCCGAGACGTTTCGCCGAAGCCGCCGCACGGGAACCGGTCATGAAGACCATCGACAGCATCATCAGGGACATCAGGATCTGGGTGATGTAAGTGGTAAACGCGGTCAGATCGCCCAGCTTCATGCCGCCGAGCAAAACCATCCGCCCGCCGAACCACAGCACGGAGAGCGAAGTGAAGTTCATGAAGAACGTCATGAGCGGCATCGTGATAATGATAATGTTCATCGCCGACAGTGCGCCTGATTTCAGGTTCGCGTTGGCGGTTTTGAACTTTTCGTTCTGCTGCTCCTCACGGACAAACGATTTGACAACGCGGATGTTCGTGATGTTTTCCTGCACGCTCGTGTTCAGGCCGTCGATCTTCTCCTGCATCGCCTTAAAGCGCGGGAACGACTTGCTCATGACAATGCCCATCATCGCGGCCATCAGCGGCAGCACGACAAGGAGGATCATTGCCAGGTTCGAGTTCAGGCGGATCGCCATGATGAGTGCGCCGAT
>ONYR01000154.1 GCA_900322165.1 uncultured Eubacteriales bacterium | reverse complement strand
TCCCGCATGGTCATTCCTCTTTCTTATCGTTCAAACGTGCGAAAACAAACGGATCTGCCAAGAGCGCGTCGTACAGTGCGATCATGGAAACGGCCTCCAGTACCGGGATCGCCCGAAGCACGATGCACGGATCGTGACGTCCCTGGATCGTCCGTGTTTCACTTTCCATTGTCTTTAAGTTCAGGGAAGTCTGCGGACGGAAGATCGAAGCGGTCGGTTTAATCACACTGCGGAACACGATCGGCATGCCGTTGCTGATGCCACCTTCGATCCCGCCGTTGTGGTTCGTCGTGGTAACGATCCTGCCATGCTCGAGCGCAAACGCATCGTTCGCCTCCGAACCTTTCATGGACGCGAAGTCTCCGGCAGCCCCAAAACCGACACCTTTTACCGCCGGTACACTGAACAGCAGATGCGCGATCCGGCTCTCAAGCGAGTCAAAGAACGGATCGCCCAGGCCTGCAGGAATCCCGCAAATGGCCGTCTCGACGATTCCACCGACACTGTCGCCCTCTTCTTTCGCTTTCAGAATCAGCTCCCGCACACGGTCCGGGTCATCGCAGGGAATCTCCGCCTGCCTGCATTGATCCAGAATCGAAGCCTGTGGAATATTCCAAGACGCTTCATGATACTCGGCGAGCTGAAGCAGATGGCTGCCCACTGAAACAGAGAAATGCTGCTCCATCGCCTGGCGGCAGATCTCACCGGCTGCAACCAACGGTGCGGTCAGGCGGCCTGAGAAATGTCCGCCTCCGGACAAGTCACTGTGCCCGTTATATTTGATATACGCAGTGTAGTCTGCATGCGAAGGACGAGGCCAGTCCAGAACCGACTGATAATCCGAAGACCGCTGATTGGTATTGCGAATCAGGCCCATGATCGGTGACGCAATCGTCTTGCCGTCTCGGATCCCGCTGACCCACTCGATCTCATCCGCTTCCTTTCGGGCAGTGGCAAGAGCTCCGCCCGGAGCGCGCCGCTTCATCTGTGCGGCAACTTTCTCAAGGTCAAGCCTCGTACCCGGCTCGATCCCGTCGAGAACCATTCCGATCCCGTTTCCATGCGACTCTCCGAATATCGAAAGGTGCAGATGACTGCCCCAGGTATTGCTCATGGCGATCCTCCGTACTGGAATTCTGTCAATCTTACTATTACTTGATCGTTTCGACCGAACCGGGGAACAAGACCTCCAGATCATGCCAATAACTCGGCCAGGACTTCTTCACGCAGGACGCATCCTCGATCGTAACGGTTTGTTTTGAGATCAAAGCTGCCACGGAAATCGCCATCGCGATCCGATGGTCATTAAAGCTGCTCACTACGATCGGTTCCGCCTGCTTTAGGAAGCCGCCATCGATCACAAGATCATCCTTCTCCTCGCAGATCGAGGCTCCAAGTGCGCTCAATCCGTCCGTGATCGCGTGCAGCCGATCCGATTCCTTGATGCGAAGTCTCGCGCAGCCGGTGATCCGAAGCGAGCCCGGAAGGCAGCAGCCAAGCACCGCCAAAATCGGAACGATATCCGGACACTGCGAAGCGTCAAACGTACGGCTTTCTGTTTTCAGATCCAAGAGTCCAAAGACCCTCAGCCCCTCGCTCTCATAGACTGCATGGCCTCCAAACGCGTTAAAAGCCTCTACAAACGCTTTGTCGCCCTGGGCAGTGTCTTTATGCATCCCCGGGATCAAAATCGATTCCTGAGGCGTTAAACAGCCTCCCGCGGCTGCAATCAGAAATGCAGCCTGTGATGCGTCCGCTTCAACCGTATAGTCACACGAGTGAAAACGCTGACCTGCCGGGATCTCAAATTCATTGTCCGCCAGGCGGATGATCTGAACCCCAAAGGCCTTCAGAACGGACAAGGTAAGTTCAATATAGGGAGCCGACTCGATTTTCCCGGTGATCGTTAATTGCGAAACCGAAGCCACATCTTTGCTTTCGCCGGATCCTTCGACCCTATCACCGCGAACAAGCGGAAGTGCAAATAACAAGCCGGTGATAAACTGAGAGCTGATCGATCCGTCGACCTCGAACTGTCCACCCTTCAATCCACCTGAGACTGAGAGCGGAAGCTTTCCGCAGGTGGTTTCGTAGGCAACCTTGTGAGCGTCAAACAGCTCATAATACACGCTAAGCGGCCGCTCAGGAAGCTTGCCTCTCCCGCTGTAAACCGCGGGAATGCCAAGTGCCGAAAGGATCGGGATCACGAACCGCAGCGTGGAGCCGGATTCACCGCAGTCAATCTTTACCGGGCTTGCCTCATCTGCAGAGAAATCTTTTACGTTTCCGCCGATGCCCTGAATCACCAAGGTGGTTCCTTCCCAATGATAGGAGGCGCCAAGCACGTTTGCCACGTTCAGCGTCGCTTCGATATCTTCCGACAGTGAAATGTTGTAAATGCGGGAGACACCCTCAGCCAGCGCCGCACACAGAATGGCCCGATGAGCCAGACTCTTGGAGGTCGGAACATGTGCCTCTCCCCGAAGCGATGCCGGATGAATGACAACTCGATCAGCCATCATACCGGTCACCTCTCTTCATCCAGCGTGTTTTCCGTTCGGACGATTCCTCGAGAAAACGCTTCATTCCCTCTTCATCCTGATTGTCAAGAAGAGCCCGAAACGTTTCGAGTTCCTCGATATATTGCGTCAAAATACCGTCGAGCTGATCCTTATTTGCCATAAACAGCTGCGTCCAAAGGCCGGTGTTGATCTCAGCGACCCTTGTCGCATCGCGAAAACTGCCTCCGGTATAGGAAGCAACATCCTCGCTGTCCTGCCAGCACCGAATGAGCGACGCAGCCATCACATGAGGAAGATGGCTCGTATAGGCAATGATCCGGTCATGTTCTTCAGGCGAGATCTGCCTTATCTTGCCACAGCCGATTGAAAGCGCGATTCGGCGAGCCGCCTCGATCGCCGTTTCCGAATTCAGCTCGGTCGGTGTAATGATAAAGCTTGCGCCAAGAAAAAGCTCACTGTCTCCATTCTCATAGCCGCTCTTTTCTTTCCCGGCCATCGGATGCGTGCCAAGATACTCCACGCCTTCCGGCAAAAGCTGCTGCGCAGATGCCACGAAGGCCCCTTTCAGCCCGCAGATATCCATGATGAGCGTGCCCGGAGCAAAGCAGTCGCGGAAGGTTTCAATAAACGGAAGGATCCCACTCGGATACAAAGCCAGAATGATAAAACGGCTTCCCGAAAGGAGACTCCTCACTTTTTCAGTGTCGGACAGAACCGCCCCGTCATCGATCACATGTTCACGGGAAGCTTTTTCGATGGGAGAAGCATACAGATCAATACCCTTGACAACAAGCGGTGCAGCCTCTTTCATGGCCTTTACCATGGACGTGCCCATCAGGCCCATCCCGACCATCACACATTCTTTCATCGGCAGGGGGCCATTCTCCTGCATGATGAAAAGGCTGCCTTGATTACTCATTGATCTGCTCCGTTCTTTTCATAATGTAAGGAACACAAACACTTCTCCTTATAGCTTATTTCATTATACGTTTTGCTGGGTTCTTTTGCAAGCGCTCAGAAAAAATGGGAATTGAAAGTTACGAAGCAAAATGATACAATGTTGCACCGAAATCATACTCACAAGAAAGGAGGCCTCGCATGAAGATCTTGATACTCGCAGATGTGGAATCGATCTATATCTGGGATTTCTTCAATCCGGATTATTTCAAGGATATCGATCTGATCCTCTCCTGTGGCGATCTCCAAGCGAATTACCTTTCCTTTCTGGCGACCCTGACTCATCCCCCGATCGTCTATGTACCGGGCAATCATGATAAAAAATATCTTACCGAGCCTCCCGAGGGCTGCATCTGTGCCGATGACCGTCTTGTCGTTGTCAACGGACTGCGGATCGTCGGTCTTGGCGGAAGTATGATGTACAACAAAGGCCCCTATCAATACACACAGGCACAGATGAAACAACGCGCAGCCATGCTTCGCCTGCCGATCGCCATGCACAAAGGGTTTGATATCCTTCTCACCCACGCGCCGGCTTACGGCATCGGAGACGGTGAGGATCTGCCTCACGTTGGCTTCAAGGCTTTCAACGATCTGATCCACCGCTACCATCCCAAGCTCATGGCTCACGGGCATGTCCATCTGAATTACGGTTTCAAAATTCCACGCGAACAGGAACTCGAAGGTACCCGGATCGTCAACGGATTTGAACGATATATCATAGAGATATAAAACGCAAAGACAAAGGCACTGAATTCAAGATCACATCTTGTTTTCAGTGCCTTTGTCATACAAGGCTATACAGATATCACACAAAACAAAAAACCTGTGACAAAATCACAGGTTTTCAGAGCGCGAAACGAGATTCGAACTCGCGACCCTCGCCTTGGC
>ONYR01000140.1 GCA_900322165.1 uncultured Eubacteriales bacterium | reverse complement strand
CGAATAAAGGTTTAAAAAAATCCCGTTTCGTGATAACATAGGCGAAACGGGATTTTTGATTTCCGTGATCCTTGTAGGAGGTGTAGAAAAAGATGCGATATAGACAAATGAAAAAATGGCTGACCCTGCTGATGATCCTTGCTATGAGCGTGAGCCTTCTTGGCGGATGCTCGAAGAAGGAGGAAGTGCCAGAGGAGACAAGTGAGATCTCGGAGGAGACTTCGGTGGAAGAATCTTCGGAGTCCTCGGTTGAGTCCTCGGAGGTATCGTCCGAATCTTCGGAGTCGTCCGTGGAATCCTCGGAGGAAAGCAGTGAAGAGAGCAGCGAGGAGGTCTATGCAGGACCGTGGAACCCACTGACCGGCGAACCCTGCGAGGTCGATATGACGACCTGGCGCCCGTACATTTTCATGATCAACAATATCAGCGTCGCGATGCCGCAGGTCGGTATCTCGCAGGCGGATATGATCATCGAATTGATGGAAGAGGGCAGCATCACGCGTATGATGGCGTTCTTCATGGACCCGAGCGGGCTTGACAAGATCGGTTCGATCCGCTCCGCGCGCGCCTACAATGTAGAGACCGCACTCGGCTACGATGGGATCCTCGTTCACGCTGGCGGATCCACCGAAGCGCAGGGGATGATCTACGACTATGGCCTCGCGGACGTGGACGCGGTGGCCGGAAAGTATTACGGCGAGGCGTTCTACCGTGACTACAGCCGTACCACCTACGGCATCGAGCATGGCCTGTTTGCGGATGGTTCGGAGTGCATGGCCTCTGCGGTGCAGCTTGGTTACCGAACCGAGCATTACGAGGATTTCGACAACACCTACGGTCTGATCTTTAACGAAAACGCAGCCGACCAGTGCAGCGAATCCGCGAAATCGATTACGGTCTATTACGCGGGCGGCAAGACGACTTCGTTTGAATACGATGAAGCGACGGATATGTACACTGCCTACCAGTACGGCGATGAATACAACGACAATTGGGAGACCGCCGTACCGTTCCGCAACGTCATCATGATCTACGCGAGCACGTGGCTGCAGTCCGATGGCGTGCATCTGACGATCGAGCTCGACTACGGCTCCGGCTACTACTTCACCGGCGGCAAAGCTGTTCCGATCCACTGGTACAAGGACGGCGCCTGGGACTGCTTTCACTTTGAGCTTGAAGACGGTACGTCGCTCGAGCTCGCACCCGGCAAGACCTTTATCGCGGTCAACCAGACCGACAGCTACTACGGCAGCGTGGAGTTTGAGTAAACATCAGTCGTTGGGGTTGTAACCCGAACCGTGGCATACGGAACAGGTACCGAGACCATAGCAGCCCGGACAGTTCTTTTCACCGGTGCCGGCACAGTTTTCGTGAATAACGATGCCGTAACCGCCGCACTGATCACACACTTTCGGGCCGTAAGATTCGTACCCGGCATAGCCTAAACCCCAGCACTTGGAACAGGTTACATAACCGGTTCCGCCGCATTCGTCACAATAAACCGTGCCGAGTCCATGGCAGCGGTCACAGTAACCGGTGCCCCCGCAAACCGGACACCACTCGTATGGATCCCGCTCTTCGGAGCGGGATTCTTCTTCGTTTGAGCTTTCTCCTGCGTAGTTCTCGCTGTATTCCGAGTTTTCCGCGGCGGTCTGTTCAGAGGATTCCGTCTGCTCGGAAGAATCACCTTGCTGCGAAGAATCCGAACCTTGAGCGGAGCCTTCCCCCTGTGCCGAGCTTGACTCCTCCGAAGGCGTAAAGGCAACGCTGCTTTCGATCTCTATGACCGCGTTAACGGTGATGCCAAGGGAAGCAGCAATGGCTCGGATCGCGGACTCCGCCTCTTCGATCAGCTCTCTGGCTTCTTCCTCGTTGGTATACGCTCGCACGATCGTGACGGAAACATCGCCGCCGTCTTGAAGAAAGCCCTCTTCGTAGGAGAAACGGATGATATCGTTCAGCACATCCTTCAGTAAGCGATCCGTCAGGACACATCGTGGTTCGATGACGGCGGCCTCCTCGTTTAAGGCTTCGTAGGCGATCACCTCATAGCTGAGAAGGTAGAGAATAAACTGTGGATTGATCTTGACAGTAAGCGCAAGGTCATATTCTTCCGGCGCGCGAGCAAGGATGTCCTCCAACGATTCCGCCCTTGAAGAAGATTCGCCGGAATCACTCGATGAAACTTCCTGTTCCTGACCGGAATCGATCGCACTGGCTTCATCGGACGAGGCCGCCTCGGAGTTACCGGCTGAAGGGTCCTTTGAGCAGCCGGACAGAAGCAGTACAAAACAAAGAAACAGACATAAGACACGAATGGTTCGTTTCATAAAGGAAGCCTCCTTGTGCAGTGAATGGTGGATTCATACATAAGAATCCACTTTGATCATAGCAAAGGAGGCTTTTGCAGTGGTGTTTGTTTCTTGATAGGTTTGATTCGCGAAGGCGTCAGGTACGATACGTCTGCATCGCGCGTACAGCTTCGAGCCTGGAAGCGGTTTTGGTTTTTTTCAGGATATTTGAAACATGAAAGCGCACAGTGTTTCTGGAAATATAGAGACGAGCTGATATTTCATCGTCCGTTAGCCCCTCCGAAAGAAGGTCCAGAATCTCGGCTTCTCGTCTTGTCAGGCTGTGTTCCTTGGCGAAAAGCGCTTTATGTGCCAGCAGATCGAGCGCCGGCGCGGTCTGTGTTTTGTTCACTTCAATCGGCGTGACCGAACGCGGCTTAGCGAATTCACTTACCGGTACCGACAGTTTTTTGCGGCGTATGACAAGCAGCAGAACCAAAGGAATCGAAAGCAGAGCCATCGCAATGAGCTGAACCAGGTTCGATATGGGAAAAACCATGAGGATCCATGTTAATAACGCCTCGACGGCACGGGAAATCATCAGTCCGAGAGAGGCAACATGCCGTTTTTCTTGACCCGTGGAAGCGATATCCGTGAACGAAATGACATAATAAACCGTCAGACATCCGCGGAAAAGATAGCTGAACGCCAGCGCGACCGTGTTATTCAGTCCTTCTCCGATCAAGGAGAGGGCAATCAGGGGATAGACAAGGCTGGCTGCGGAAAGGATCTCTCCAAGACCGCGGTTATGATCCATCATCAGACCGGTCACAACGAGCCCCACGGCATAAAAGGCGCGGACCAGATTCCAGTTAATGTCTGCAGCTTGAGGAAGTGAATAGTATAAGCCGCTCCCGAGAACACTGATCGTCATCATGATCGCGACGATAGCGGCAAGCGGAAAAAAGGCAGCATTTGAGGCAGCAGCCGTTTTCGGCTCGTCCTGTGGCCCATCGGATTCTAGCGCTTGGTTCGATGGTGTCTCCGGGCTCTTTGGAACAAGAACGGCTGTGACAAGGGCGAGAGCGAGGTAGAGAAAAACAATCCCTTTTGAAGTGAGAAAAGAACCGTTCCCGATCAGTGACATAAGATAGGTCCCTATGCTGCCCGCTGCGTAGGCGATCCCGTAAGCAAGACCGGCATGACAGATCGGCACATAACGGGCAAGGTAAGTCAGATAGCAGCCGAAATACAGACCGACAAGCAGGTGAAAGAAAACACCGGCCAGGACGATGGCCCCTCCGGAAGGAGCAAGCTGCATCCAGATCATGAAGGGAAGACCAAGCATAAGTGTGACCGTGAAGAAGCGGCTGCTTGAAAAAAGAGCCGGGTTGTTCCGCATACCCAGCAGAAAGGCAAGCATTCCTCCTGCTTGCAGCGCATAGTTCAGACAAGAGGTAATGAGATCGACTCTCTCTGCGTCATAGAAGGGGATCAGCCGGTAGAACTGTGACATGTAAGCGGAACCGGTATAGAGAAAACACACCGCGATCAGGCAGGCGGTGCGGACCTCATTGGATCGTAATCGTTTCAAGATCGTCCGGAACATAGATGTTACCATGAAAAGAGGCGGCAGCGGATTGGCTGTATTTGTCTACAGATT
>ONYR01000175.1 GCA_900322165.1 uncultured Eubacteriales bacterium | reverse complement strand
TATTTCGACATGGACACCGACGGTCTTGACTATGACGAAGCGCTCATGGTCGACGACCTTGTCGATGATATCGAATACCTGCTGCAGCTCCGTTTTGACGTTGTCGAAGACAGTGTCAAGAAGGACCTGATCGAGGGATCGATGTCTGCGGAAGTCAAAAAAGAGATGAAGGCTCAGAACGTCGTTCCGATGGGCGGAAAGCTGACCGAGGACGAAGTAGAGGAGTTTTACCTTGAAGCGTTCCGTCAGTTTGACATGCTGCGTTCGCGGATCTACCGTATGATTACGGAGAACTCCCCGAGAGGCTTCTACGATCAGGGGCGCGAGTCGATCGAAAAGTACAAGAAGTCGCACCATCTGCTGATGGATGAGCGGGATTTCCTGACCGCGTTTCAGGAGAATCTTGACAAGGACAACCTCAAGGCACTGCTGGCGCGCCGCGTTTACGAGGTCTTCCATCTGCATCGCCGTTACCGTCTTGAGGTCATCGACCTCTCCGATGAGGTTCCGGATCCCGATGAGGAAGAGCCGGAGACCGATGAACAGAATGAGTGGGAACTGCCTCCGGACGAGTCCGAAGGTGTTCTTGAGCCGATTGGTGACCTTGATCCCGCGGAGTTTACGTTTATCTATGAGCTGATGAACGAGTACACGGGTCACCGCGTGCTGCCGTCGGATGATGACCGCGTCTCCGAGGCCTATTGGTCCACCTATGCGGATGATTTCGGCGAGCTTTTGGGCATGTACATGATCGATGCGCTCGAGAAAACGATCCGCCATCTCGTCAACGATCTGCCAATCCAGTACGACTCCCTTGCCAAGTATTATCACTGGAATCAGGAACAGCGCCGCGATCCGGAAGTGATCCTTTCAACCAGCGACAAAATCAGCTACGCGCTCAGCGACCTGCAGGAAAAGCTTTGGGCGGATTTCAACGAATCCTACCTGATGCCTTATTTCGAGCAGGGCAAAGCGATCGCGGAAGCGTCAAAGTAAATATAGAAATTACGATCCGACATCAGACACTCCAAAAGGAGGAATCAAGATGCAATACGTATTTCAGTGTTTTACCGGTGATCTGTCAGAGGTATCTTTAGCAGATGCCGGTATTTTATTGTCTAAACTGAAGCCGTTCCACGAGGCAGGACAGCTCAAGGCGGTCATGGCCGGATGGTCGCTCGATCTTGACTTTTATCGTTCACTGAAGGAAACACTGGATCAGTGGGGAGTGCCTCTCTATCTGAAGCTCGCGGTTTTCTCAGAGTGGAACGGATATGAGGGATTCGAAAAGACGGTTCCGGCTGACGGAAGAGAGGTCTCGACCCACGTCTTGAGCAGTGAGGAGACCTTTGAGTTCCGCTGCCCAACCTCCGAGCACAATTTAGAGGAAGTGCTGTCCCTCTACGACCGGCACTTTGCTGAGATCGGTTTTTCCGGCGTTTTCCTCGACCGAATCCGTTACAGCTCCCTGACAAGCGGCCTTGCCGGGATGGGATGCTTCTGTGATCGGTGCCAGAGAATCTATCGCCGGAAGGGCTTGGATCCGGACAAAGTGCGGGAAAAGCTTCTGCATTATGCAAGCTGTCCGGAGCCCGAACTTCAACAACCGCTTCGGCTTCTTGAATATACGAACGATGGCTGGAGGGTGAATGATCCGGAGCTCGATGCATTTTTCCGCGTGCGCTGTGAAATCATCGAAGAGTCGCTCGGTAGATTGATCGATGCGTTTCACGAAAGAGGCTTAAAGGTAGGACTCGATCTGTTCGCACCGAGTCTCGGATACTTTGCCGGACAGCGCTTCCGATATCTGGGCAAAAAGGCTGATTTTGTCAAACCGATGCTGTACCGCTATACGGATGCACCGGCGGGAATTCCGTTTGAAGTAGATGCACTGCGAGACGCACTCGGTGAGTCTGCTGCCGAGGATTGCCTTTCCGTCTTCGGTACAGAAGCAGAGCACTATAGAAAGCTGGTAGAGCAGGAGCTTACAAACCTGAGATCCTGCTCCTGCGATGTTTATCCCGGCTTTGAAGCCAACACGGTTCCGGGAGTCGTGACCATGTCACCGGAGCGTGTGAAAGACATGTTGAATCTCATACAGAAGAGCAGTTTTGATACAGTCGTGCCATCATGGAATCTGGCCATGATGCCAAAGGAAAACCTGATTGAACTGCACTAAATGATTAATTAATACAATATAATACATATATAATAAAACTTGAAATATAGCACAATCAGATGTAATATTAATATAATTATACCTAATATTTTAGGGGGGAATTATCATGAAACTTAAGAAGACATTAGCAGCGATTTTAGCGCTGGTAATGGCAGTCGCGATGCTTCCGTTAAGCGGTATGCAAGCAAAGGCGGAGAGCACAAGTGAAGAGTTCGATGTCAGCGGTTCCAAGACCGCTTCACCGACCGAGCTCGACTGGAAGAACCGCGAAACGACCGTGACGCTGTCACTGCCATCGGCGGAGTATCAGAATGAGATCGATATTGTCTTTACAATGGACAGTTCATCATCTGCAAAGTACATTGATTTTTTTCGTGAAAGTGTAACGAGTTTGTTTTCTAGTATTCTGGAGAATAACCCAAATGTAAGACTCAAGATTGGTGTTATTCGTTTCCGTGGATCTGCTCAC
>ONYR01000168.1 GCA_900322165.1 uncultured Eubacteriales bacterium | reverse complement strand
GTGCTCCTTCAGGGATCTCTCCCTCGCAGCCTTGCAGCACTTCGTCCGCAAACAGGCCGAAGACGAATCCGGCACCCGGCTGCGTTTTGGAAAGCAGCGTGATCAAGCCGGCCTCATTCTCTTCCGAAGGCCGCAGCACTTCCGCCAGTTTAGTCAGTGATAACTGGGTCATTGCGAAATCATTGGAGACCTCCATCATCAAATCGATCATGGAGGTTTCGCCATCGCTTTCGATCGTGAAGGAGATGGGTTCCTGCGCGATCACGATTCCTTCCGGCGCCGCGACTTCCTTTAAATAGTAGTTTCCCGGGTAGAGCGATCCCGACTCTGCTATTCCCTCCTCCGAAGTCGTCAGCACGCCGACCGTTTGATCCTTCTCTGCCTTTACCATTCCGCCAACGGTAATGGTTTCTGCCGCGTGGATCTCGAACTCAACTCCGCCAAGCGGCCGCTCCTCAAACACGGGCGTGTACAGCGCTCCGTAATCCACCGCCGTCTCTTCGGCACCGATGAACATCAAGCCCGTTTTTTCAATCGCAACAGTTCCAGCAAACGGCTCGTTGACCATCGTAAAGGTGATCGGCTCCGCACTGCTTTCCTCTACCGAGAACGTGACAGGCTCCGCGAGCCGATATCCCTCCGTCCCCTTGGTTTGACGCAGAATGTAGCTGCCATAGGGAAGCGGATCGCTCTCGGCATGGCCTTCGCTGTCTGTCACAAGCGTGCAGACAACCTTTTCAGACGAGTTTTCGATGATCTCAAATTCCGCTCCGGCTTCCGGATGCTCCCCTTCGCCCCAAAGACTGCCCAGAAGCTTCTGAATGCTCACCGGGCGCTTGATCACATGGTTTTCAAAGCTGAACGTCTGCTTTTCTTCTGCACCGCTGACCGTGATCGTGAGTGGCTCCTCATTCAGTTCATACCCCTGACCGCATGAGATTTCCTCGATTCGGTACGTCCCGGGGAGCAGGCGCACGACTTCGCCGGCTTTCACACTGTCCGCGACCACCGCGCCCTCCTGCCAGGGAGTGCCTTCGATGGATTCCGCGGCGATCACTCGGAAAACCGCCTCGAGCACTGCCTCACCCTGCGCCTTGTCGCCGGTTTCTGCGTCGATTTTCACAATGGTCACCTCTTTCGGCTGCGCTTTGTCGACCAGGCGGATCTCAATCGGCTTTTCCGACGCGGTTTCGATCTTGATCTCCTGATCCGCGGCCAGCTCAAATCCCGCCGCTCCCTTGGTTTGATGGATCGTGTAGGTTCCAAGCGGAAGCAGATCCGATACCGCCTTGCCGTCCTGATCGGTTGTGAGTGTGGCTGCCAGTTCACCAGTCGATTTCACGCGGATCTCAAACACCGCTCCGGCTTCCGGCCGCTCCTCCAGACTTGTTCCCTCGATGGCTCCGGTCTTTTTATAGATCGCGATCTTTCCCTCCAGCGGCGCCTTGATATCCGCCCGTCCGACCGCCGCAGCCTTATCCATCTCGATCACGTAGATCATGCGCTGGAAATCCGTGTTTGCAGGCTGACTGATAAGGCAGTTCTCCGGCATCCTTCGGTCCATTCCCTGCACTGAGAGCGTGACCGTTTTGCCCGCGTTTCCGGATTTCGGGATCGTGATGGTTACCTTTGTCCCGCTGCTGCCGGTGGTGGGAGCGATTGTTCCGCCAAGCGCCTCCACCGCGCGCAGCGAACTGTCCGCCACTTTAAAGGAAGAACAGCCGCTGAGATTAACCGTGAACGTTCCGACAAAGTTATCCCCGGCTGACTTCATCTCAGTGGTGTCCGCGGTCACGGTGACGGTGTGCTCCATCTGCTTTTGCGCCCTCGCCAGATTCAGCAAAGTCATTGTAAAATCCCACACAGCCTGGTTTTCCGCGCCGGATTTGGGGCGGATCTGTCCGTTGGCAAGCGTGTCCTGATACCATTCACTGGAATCGCCGTTCTCCGCGAGCCACATCCAGATCGCGAGCTGCGTAGCATACCGCGCCCCATCCGCGCTGAGTCCACCCGTTCCCGCAGGATAGCCGTATTGCATCAGGATCTGCAGCCCGTTCAGCACACTCGCGCTGTAATAATCCGTCCCGTTTCCGCTCGAATACGAGACCACACTCTCCGGCGGCCAGTACTTGTGCTGCAGGCAGTATGCAACGGCTCCGGTCGAGGTTTCATAGTGCCTCGCGGTTTCATAATCCTTCCAGGTCCCCGATGCGTTATGGTAATACTCAAAAAAGCACAGAGGATTCCCGTGTTCCGTGCTGAAACCGGTCGTTGCCGCCTCCGCCCTAGCGCTCGAGATAACCATAAACAGCACCATGCAGACCATGGCCGCGATCATGCCGTTTCTCCTCACGTTCCTTCTTTTTGCGATGGATGGATTCCTTTTCATCTTGATCCCTTCTCTCTGTTTGATAATTGGTTGTTAGTGATGATTGGTTGTTAGTGATGATTGGCTGTTTTGTGAGTGCTTGTTGCCCCATGTTTCGCCAGCCTTAGTACTCCCCTGCATACGACCCGCGGACCACGACTACGGTGAAGGTCCCGCTCTCCGTTGTCAGGCTGGCCCCTCCAACGCCAAAGATCGTGATCTCCGCGTCCTCTACAAGCTGCGTGCAGTG
>ONYR01000047.1 GCA_900322165.1 uncultured Eubacteriales bacterium | reverse complement strand
GCTAGTCGTTCCGGAATCCAGTGCCATGATGTACTTCATGGGGAATTCTCCTTTCGAATGAATCATGTATTGGTCGTACTTCTTTACAATTTGATTAGCTCGAGCTCTTCCGTTTCCTCGCTGTCGCGCTCGCACAGGCGCCGTCTTGCTTCATTGCAGCTGTCTGCGAAGAGGTTCATAATCCGGATGAAGTCCTTTTCGGCTTCGGGCCCCATCTCATCGAGCGTGTCGAAGATCGGTTTCCAGGTAAGAGCGGCCGTTTGGCTGTAGTCCATGTAGACCTCACGGGCAAAGTCCGTCGGCTGAATGATGATGTTCTTGCGGTTATTGGCGGTGCGGTACTTCGCGAGCAGGCCTTTGCTGACAAGCTGCGAAACGATTTTTGAAAAGTTGCTCTGATTCAGGTTCAGACGCTGCGCCACCTGAGACATGTTCTCGCGGCGCTCCTCGTTTTCCAGAATATATTCCATTACCTGCAGCTCGGTCGCGGAGATCTCGACCTTATCGGTCATTAAACCGGCAAGGTTGACCGCCTGCGAATAGCTGTTTCCACACCGAATCAGTGCCTCAACTGCGGTGCGGTGTGAGCCCATCCATTTTAGTTCCATATTCAGTTATCTCCTATCCCTTCGGCGGATGCGAGAGGCTGCTTCCAGCCGCAGGATCTGTTTGTTATGCCGACATCCGCTGACTATCTATCTATCTTTAAAAACTATACTCTTTTTGGATGGTGACTGTCAACCTTTCCGGCAAAATAGAAAGGGCAGGGCAGGCATCAGCGGAGAGAAATAAAGACGCGGCCGGATCATCCGGCCGCGCTTTCCTTGGAACTTGCCTATGCTCACATCAGGATGGAGCAGGTGTTCGTGATGGTAAGAAGACCGACGATGATGGCATTGATAAGACCGCCAAGGTACGGGTTCTTGGTAACTTTATAGATTACACGATTGATAACCGTGGAACCAAACAGGATCAGGACGATCGGGAACAGCCACAGGATATGCATGGCATCGGACGGCCACAGCATGCCCTTCTTGGTGTAGTAGGTGATGTACTGCATCCACGGAAGAATCAGGGCGGGGAGAGTAACCATGCAGGCATTGATGATCGTGTTGACCCAAGGCTTTCCTCCGATATTGTTGTAGTTGAAGCAGTTCGTAGCAACGGAGGAGGCAATGTAGAAGGTCAGGAACAGCAGCATGAACGGCCAGAAGCGGAGAATCGGAAGCTCGAAGGCCTTGAGCGCCAGTGTCCAGATACGGAAGTCTGCGTAGAAGAAGTAGTCAAGGACGAAGATGATACTGTAAGCGACCGTGACAACGATCAGAGCCAGGAGGATCGTCTTCAGCAGCTTCTTGATACCGATCGCGGCACCGACTTCCTTAAGATCCAGCCCGTTCTTCTTGCCATAGACGAAGTAGAAGACGACCATGGAAAGGATCGTGAACACACCGCAAAGCGTAGACCAGAGGCCCAGACCCATCGCTTCGGTCTGACCAACGTGCATTCCGGTACCAACATTCAGGATCCAGCGGTAGATCAGCATGGAGAAGAGCGCACCGGCTGCCAGCGAGCACCAGAACCAGACGATGCCCATCTTATTCTTGACCTTGGCAGGCTGTACAACGGACTCCGCGCGCAGATCCTCGAAGTGAGGTGTGAAGACCATGCAGGTCGTAAACGCGCAAAGGAAGATCGCAAAACCGAGCAGGCCGACAAAGTTGAAAGCTTCCTTCCACTGCCATACCTGATTCGTGGACGGGATCGGATTCGGAGCGCCGAAAGCAGCGTCGAAGAATTCAATGACGTCCTTGGTCGACTTGTAGGAGAAGTGTGACCAGGGGTGAATGATGTCAGGACGGTAGATCACACGGATCGCCTCTTCACCGTCAACATCCTGCTTGTAGATCGTGTCCGCTTCTTTCTGGGAAACCGTCGCCGGATCAGCGCCGTAGTTCAGGAACGAACGGGAGTTGACACCTTCCATAAAGTACGGAGCCTCGCGGCGGTTGCCGTTTTCATCGGCCCAGACATGGAAGAATTCATCGTACTGAGCAGACAGGATCGCGACGTCGCGTCCGCCGTAGATGTTGGCCCAATTGCCGTCGGCATCCTTGTAGGTTGCGTCAGCGCAGTTCAGAAGTACCGCGGAGATGATGCGGGTCTCGTTGAGATTATCCTGCGCAATGGCGCTGTTGCAGCTCATACCGCCCATGGAGTGGCCGGTAACACCGATTCTCGCGGTATCGACATAAGGCAGACGGCTAAGAGCCAGAGCGCCGTAGTAGACACCGTTTGCGCTCAGTGAAGCCATCACCTCGGAGTCGCCGTGACCGGGCTGGTCAATGGCAAGAACCACATAACCGCGTCTTGCAAGTTCAACATAGTTGGCATCCTGCATTTCCTTGTTGTTCAGGTAGCCGTGGCTGGTAACAATGGCCGGAGCCTTGTTGTCCGCGGAAACACCGTCGGGTACAAACAGGTAAGCGCACATGTTATACCCAGCGTCCGTTTCGATCATCAGTTCCTTCATCGTCACCTTACCGCCGTTTGTCTGTACGGCTGAGACAACGATTCCGCAGAGCAGCATCATGCAGAGCGAAATGCACAGCCATATTCGTGCTTGTTTACGAACCTTTTCCATGAAACATTCTCCTTTCTTACTTCTGTTTGCCACTATTTTAGTGGCTTGTAAAAGAATTATTTGCCCTCATTATAGAAAATAAATTCCAGAGGAAACAATATAGTTTCTATACAAAAAACATTACGCAAATATGTGCAAAACGCACAAAATGATAAAGAAAAATATAGAATCGTTGGTAATAATAACAAAAATGAAGCGGCATTACCGTGACAATAGGCCGTCTGATTTCTACCCGGACAGAGGATTGATTTTCCTCATAAAAAAAGCAATAATGCTGTATAAGAACTGAATGAAGGAGGATCAGCTATGCGCCATATGAATAAAGTGATCGTGCTGGTGGCACTGCTCGTGGCCGCGTCTCTCATGCTGAGCGGATGCAGCCTGTTTTTGATTAAGCGAAACGAACAGAACATCAATGAAACGAGCATCGTGCTCCCGAACAGCAGCTCCGGCGAGATCGATGAGCCGGGAAAGGAGAGCAGTGACGTGGAAAATCTCGGACCGAATTATTATTCGGACACGGTCGAGTCTAATCCGACGACCGGCTTTGACTGGTGGGAGGTCTATCACTCTGAAAACCTTGTGTTTGACGGAATGGGCTATGAGTCGAGTGTTAAAGACGGAGAAATTCTGGACGGAGCCGGCGGCTGGAACCATATTCAGTTTCATGTTACCGGCGGCGAAAAAGCTTTGCTGATCCTGAAATATGCCCGAAGCTGGGAACCGGGCATCCCATCCTGCTATCGTTCCTATGAGGTCACGATCGAAAACGGCGAGATCGTGAATTGCGAGATCGAAGAATGGTACTGCTACGCAGATTCCATCAATGCCAGCAGCGAATTCGGAGACGGCTGGCTGATGCTTGTCCTTAAGCCGGAGTATGAGTTTGAGACCTATAAGAAGGAAGGGGAATGCGGCTTTACGATCAAGCCTGAGGGAGAGCGCGATTCGATCCGGATCTTCTACGCTGAGGACTATGAGCCGGACATTTTGGCAGCTTCCGGTCAGCTTTTCGTCTCGAACGAGCATGAATATCAAATCAGCTTTGACGCAGACGGAAACCTCCTCTACATTACGGGCAGCACGGGGATCAACTGCATGATCGACGGAGCGGAGTGGGCAAAGACGCGCCTCATCGATATCATCGAATTTATGGACAATGCGTATTGGGAAGAATAATACCCGGTCTATATTGCGACAGTTGAAAAAATGACGAGAGGGCTGAGATGAAACATGTTTTTGTCACAGCCCTCTTTTTTAGTGGAATAAAGGGCTGTGAATAGAATATTGTTTTCACAGCCCTTGACTTTAATCAGCATAAATACTTTTCTTCGTCTCGGGGTCGCGGCGGAAGTGGGAGAAGAATTCAAAGATCTGCCGGATCATCTCGGGCGTCGGCCAGTGCGGAATATTCATCTCAGCCAAAATCTTGACGCGCGCCACACCGTCTGCGCTCGGGAAGGAAACAAGGTGGTACTGTACACCGTCCGCGATGTAGCTCTTCGCGCACTCCGGGGGAACGGGGAGACCGACCTCTTTCTGAGCGAGGGTAACCGCTTCACCGGCCTCGACGCGCGCCTTCAAAGCTTCGACGTCCTTGATATCGATGAGGGGCGCGTTGTTGGATTTCAGCCAGCTGTTGACACCGGCGACAAGGTCCGCGGGAGTTTCCATGGTCGAGAGGCCGAAGCGGCGGCCGTGGAAATTGTAGAACGGGAAGCGCTCACCGTCCTTCTCACCGTAGCAGTTGAGGATCGGCATGCAGATGCCGAGCTGCTGAGCGCGCGGGTTCCCGTCAAAGGGCGGAAGAGGTTCACGGTCCTCGGTATCGCCTGCGATCCAGGCATTGTCCATCGGGGCGCCGCACGGAGCGACCGCCGCGAAGATCTCCGGATACTGGTTGCCGAGACGGTTCGAAGCCCAGCCGCCGTAGGAGAAACCGGCCGCATAGATGCGGGAGGGATCGACCGGATACTTTTCGCAGACATCGCGAATGACATCAAGGATAAAGTCGTCGACTTCCATCGACGGAATGACAACGATCCATTCGCGCTTTGCACCTTCCTCAACAAAGCCCCAGCCCTCGAGAAGGAACTGATTGTTGGTCGCACCATGCAGCGCGATGAGAAGCGGGTAGCGGCGGTCTTTGTTCTCGGGAAGACGTGCGCTTGCGGGCAGGAATGCGGTGTACTGGTTGTGCGCATTCTGCGGAATGTTCCACTTTTCTGCATTCCAGCGATAGCCGGTCTTTTTCGCATATTCATCCCAG
>ONYR01000028.1 GCA_900322165.1 uncultured Eubacteriales bacterium | reverse complement strand
GAGGCATACGATGAAGAAGTTCTCGTTAAGGACGCTTGGGATGAGCAAGTTGTTGTGACTGAGGCTTGGGATGAGTACGTTCTCAAGAAAGGCGCTTGGACGGAAGAAGTGCTTGACCACTACGAATGTTCCAAGTGCGGTGAATGGAAATAACAAAAACACAATTACGATATTGAAAATAGTTTAGCAACCAAAAGAGCGAGAGAAAAATCTCTCGCTCTTTTCTTTTTCTTCGAAAACACGAAAATGTCAAACACCTTTCAAACATAATTAAATCTGTAAAAGCGAATTGCTGCGCAACTACTCAAAGAAAGACCTCCATTCGCTCAGAGGCTTTTATTTAAAACCTAATATAATGACAATGTGTTGACAATAAACGAATACACGTCTATAATGTGCATGAAGGAGGTATATATCATGGCTACTACGAATTTGAATATCAGAACTGATAGAGAAGTCAAAGATCAAGCGGAAAAGATTTTTGCAGAGTTGGGGCTGAATATGACTACAGCGATCAATATTTTCCTTAGGACAACAATTCGGGAAAATGGCATTCCATTTGCACTTAAGCTGGATATACCGAACGAAGCAACGGTTGCTGCAATTGAAGAGGGAAGACGCATCGCGGCGGATAGCAGTGTTAAAGGCTATACCAATATGGATGATCTTAAGGCGGCGCTGGAAGGATGAAGTATGAGGTTAAGTTTACAAGCCAGTTTAAAAGGGATCTAAAGCTAGCCACGAAACAAAACAAAGATCTCACGAAACTGTTTTCGGTTATTAACGATCTATCTGACGGAAAAGCTCTTGATGCAAGGTACTGTGATCATGAACTGTCTGGTAATTACAGAGGTGTCAGAGAATGTCACATCGAACCGGACTGGCTTTTAGTGTACGAAATTCATGACGAAGTATTGGTTTTAATGCTGTATCGCCTTGGATCGCATTCGGATCTGTTTAAAAAGTAGTTGTTAGCGGAATCCATAAGGGTTCATGCACTGTTTGAAATAGTTGCTTGAGGGGCAAAGATTTACTATGAAAAAAGTCTTGGTCGTTGTCGACATGCAGAAGGATTTTGTGGACGGGTCGCTGGGGACGAAGGAAGCGGTTCAAATCGTTCCGAGTGTGGCGGAGAAGATCCGTGCGTTTGACGGAGACATTTTTGTCACGTATGATACGCACTTTGAGAACTATCTGGAGACGGCGGAGGGCAGAAAGCTGCCGGTCGAGCATTGTATCAAAGGCACCGACGGCTGGAAGCTGGACAAGGATGTTGCAGCTGCGCTGGAGGGCAAAGCCTACACGCCGGTCGAAAAGCTCACGTTCGGGTCAGTCGCGCTGCCCGGCATGATCGAAAAAGCCGCGGGCGGCGAGGAGTTCTGTGTCGAGCTCATCGGGCTTTGCACCGACATCTGCGTCGTGTCCAACGCGCTGCTTATCAAGGCGGCGTTCCCGGAGGTTCCGATCGCGGTGGATTCCGCGTGCTGTGCGGGTGTGACGCCTGAAAAGCATGAGGCCGCGCTTGAGACCATGCGCAGCTGCCAGATCGACGTTTATTAACCTGTCCTTTATCATTATTTCTGAAAGGAATTCTTACAATGAAGCTCGAACCGATTATCGTTTCCCTGCTCGACACGGACCTGTATAAGTTCAACATGGACCAGGTCATCTTCCATAAGCATACCAACCTCAGCGGCAAGTATTATTTCAAATGCCGCAACGAGGGAATCGTGTTTACGCCCGAGATGGCCGAGGAGATCCGGGAGCAGGTGAACCATCTTTGCACGCTGCGTTTCAAGCGGGATGAGCTGGATTATCTTCGCTCGATCCGTTTTATCAAAAATGACTATGTCGAGTTCCTTCGCCTGTGGCATCCGCTGCGCGACTATGTGACGATCGACCTTTCGGACTCCGGCGAGCTGTCGGTCGAGGTGGATGGTCCGCTGTTCTCGGCGATGCAGTTTGAGATCTACCTGCTTGAGATCATTAATGAAGTGTATTTCCGCATGGCCTATGATTACCAAACGCTGCGCAAGTCAGCGGAGGAGAAGCTGAACGCGAAGATCAAGGCGCTGAATGACGGGACCTACACGTTTAAGTTTGCGGAGTTCGGCTGCCGCCGGCGCCTTTCGAGGGAGTGGCAGGACGTCGTTGTCCGCCGCCTGACGCAGGAGACGAAGAGCTGCGTTGGTACCTCGAACGTCTACCTCGCGATGAAATACAACGTCATGCCGATCGGTACGTACGCGCATGAATTTGTTCAGATGTATCAGGGTATCGACTCGATCCCGCTCGCTTACACGAATTACTACGCGATGAAGGACTGGTACGTGGAGTACGACGGTGACAACGGTACCGCCCTCACGGATACGGTGACGACGGACCTGTTCCTGCTCGATTTCAACCGGTCGATGGTGAACAACTACACCGGTGTCCGGCACGACAGCGGCGACCCGTACGAGTGGGGTGAGAAGATCATCAAGCACTATGAATCGTTCGGTGTCGACCCGAAGACGAAGCAGCTTCTGTTCAGCGACAGCCTTAACTTTGACAAGGCTCAGGCTCTGTACGATTATTTTAAGGATCGGACAAGGGTGACCTTCGGAATCGGAACGTTTGTCTCGAACGATACCTGCGTCGAGCCGCTGAACATTGTCATCAAGCTGCAGTACGTCAACGGCCGCCCGGTCGCGAAGCTCTCCGACACACCCGGCAAGGCAATGTGCCACGATGATGAGTATCTCAAATACCTGCGGCGCTCTGTCGCCTTCCGCCTGCAGCGGGAGCATGAATAATAAACAAAGGGACTGTGAAAAACGATTTCACGAGTCCCTTTTTGCTTTTCAGTTCTGATTTCCCCAATTAGCCGTAGTAAGTAAGGTCTCTCCCCTGCCTGTAGGACTAAAACACTTCAGGTGCACTTATCCAGTCCTACAGAGAAATGCTGAGTAACACTCACTGTAGGACTGTAGCATTCTCCGAAAGAAGATCAGTCCTAGGACGTTCATAATCAGTCAGTGATATATAGGACTGAATACTGTATTTTTGAATATCTCATCCTAGTCTTTCAGGGATCACTGGAGATCCAGTCATCAAGAGGTAGGACTGCAGCAATCATTATTCCCCCCTCAGTCCTAGAGTGATCATTTTGTTGCGCACTGACATAGGACTGAGTAACCTCAAAAGTAAGCCGTAGTCCTATGCCAGTCATTTTCAGTCCTATCAAGTAGGACTGACTAAAACAATAATAGCTACCCAGTCCTAACTCCGCCCTCCTATGAAAAAGGCTTGTGAAAAAAATAAGGAATCATATTTCACAAGCCCTTTGTTTTAGTATCTCATCAATCCTCAAGCAGCTGCTTGTAGAAGTTGACGTAGTCGGTGCGGTGTTCTTTGGTGAACGCGATCGCCGCGCGCGGATGCTGGTTCAAAAGCCCGGTGAAAAGGTACTGGAGGTCGTAGCCCCACTGCACACCGGAAGCCTTCAGGGGGAGCATGTAGTGCTCGATGAAGCGGAGCAGGCTGTAGAGATTGTATTTCGGGTTTTTCAGGAAGCCGAGCATGTTTTCCATCTGGCAGTTGCCGGCGCCGCGGCCCATGCCCATGGCAGTCGCGTCAACATAGCTGACACCGTAGCTCATGCACTCGATCGTGTTGGCGAAGGCGAGAGCCTGGTTGTTGTGGCAATGGACACCGACCTTTTTGTTGCCCTTTTCGGCGTAAGCCAGGTACTTCTGAGCGAGTTTTCCGGCGTTTTCCGGATACATCGTGCCAAAGCTGTCAACAAGGTAGATGATGTCGACATTCGATTGGATCAGCATTTCAAGAGCCGCATCGATCTGCTCGGTGCTGGCCTGCGAGATCGCCATGATGTTGCAGCTTGTCTCGTAACCGAGCTCGTGGAGGTATTCGATCATCTCCAGCGCGGCCGGGATCTGGTGGATGTAACAGGCGACCCGGACAAGATCGATGACACTGTCTTTTTTCGGAAGGAAATCCTGACGGAAATCCGTGCGGCCAACGTCGGCCATGACACAAAGCTTCATGTCCGAGACGTTTTCACCGACGATCGAGCGGATCGACTCCTCATCGCAGAATTTCCACTTGCCGTAATCGTTCACGTCGAAGAGACGCTTGCTGGCCTTATAGCCGAATTCCATATAGTCAACGCCACTCTGAACATTGGTTTTATAAAGCTCGCGGACAAATTCATCAGTAAAATGGAAATCATTGCAAAGACCGCCATCGCGGATCGTTGCATCAACAACGCGGATGTCTTCACGCATTGTCATCAGGTTACCCTTGCGCTCAGCCATGCTGCACCTCCTTAAAGGAAAATTTAAACCGCATTATAGCACGGGCTTGAGAAACGTGTCAAACGGAAGAGGCTGCGGGCGGTGTGATTTCAGCGCGGTTACTTGTTATTTAGCGGGCTTCATGATATAATCGGAAGACTCAGATTATAATTAGGAAAGGTATGGCAAGGCGTGAGAATGGACCTTGGAGCCGAGCGGATCATCCGCCGGCTGAACGAAGCGGGCTATGAAGCTTATGCCGTCGGCGGGTGTGTGCGTGACGCGCTGATGGGAAGCGAGCCGCATGATTGGGACATTACGACATCGGCGGTCCCGGAAACGGTGAAACGCCTTTTTTCGCATACCTTCGATACCGGCATTGAGCATGGAACCGTGACGGTGCTTAGCTCGGGAGCGGCCTACGAGGTCACGACCTTCCGCATTGATGGCGTGTATACCGACCATCGCCGGCCAGACAGTGTGACCTTTGCGGGAAGCCTTTACGAGGACGTTGCCCGCCGCGATTTCACGATCAACGCGATGGCTTACCATCCGGACAAAGGCTTGATCGATTACTTTGACGGGCAGGGCGATCTGAAACGCAAGCTGATCCGCTGCGTCGGAGACCCGATGAAGCGCTTCGATGAGGATGCGCTGCGCATGCTTCGGGCGGTTCGTTTTTCCGCCAAGCTTGGCTTTGCGATCGACTCGGCGACCTGGAAAGCGATCGTTCGTCTTTCGGACACGATTGCGGATGTTTCGAAAGAGCGGATCCTCGATGAGGTGACAAAAACCCTTGTCAGTGACCATCCTGAGCGGCTTCTTTTGGCTGAGACAAGCGGTCTTGCCGGAGAGTTCTGCGAAGAATTCAAGGAAAAGGGCGTGCTCGAGTTTGAGAAGCTTGGGCTTGTGAGAGCGTCGCGTGAGCTTCGGTTCGCGATGCTGATGCGGCACATGGTGCCGGAGAGGGCTGGGGCTGCACTTCGTGAGCTGAAAGCGGACAACGCGCTGCGCAAAGGAACGGTGCGTTTACTGGAACATATCCATGATCCGCTTCCGAAGGATGAAGTGTCGATGCGGCGCCTGATGCACGATGCGGGACGGGATCTGATCCCGGACCTGCTGGACCTGAGACTGGCTGCGGAGGTGGACACAGAGGCGGGTTCGAAAGAAGCCCACGCCCTGTTCGCGTTGCAGAAAGACATGCCCGTGACGCTCGCGGACCTTGCGGTCAGCGGCCGTGATGTTATCGCTCAGGGCGTTACCCTGGGAAAGGACGTGGGGGAATGCCTGGAGTATTTACTGAATGAAGTGATCAAAGACCCTGAGAAAAATACATCGGATCAATTAAAACAGGAGAGCAAACGATGGAAGACGAGAAAAGAAACTTTAATTCTTCCGAAGACAGCGGAGAACTGACCGATATCTTTACCGAAAGAGAGAGGCTTGACGAAGAGACGGAAGCCAGATACGAGCTTGAACATGCCAGACGGGAGGCGGAGGCGAAGGCCAACCGCTATGCGCCGAGCATGAGAAGCCGCTCGAGTGCGGAGAGTGAAGGGGCAAAACCGAAGATCGAAGATTTTTCGGACAGCCAGCGCTACTCGATGAACCGTCTGAACCCGGATATCCAGCTGACTTCCGTGGAAGAGGAATATCGCCGCGGCGCTGCGAGAAGAGCGGCCGAGGCGAGACTGCGCGCCGAGGAGGCTCAGGCCGCGCAGGCCGCGCAGGCTGCCGCACAGCAAGCCGCGCAGAATGCGCAGAATGCGCCGAGAGACCGCATCTCGCTTGACTTTGCGGAGCCTTCCGCACCGAAACGTGCACCTCAGACGGAGCCGGACGACCTGACAAGAGCAATCCCCGCCGGCGATGACTATACGATGTACGTCGCGACCGGTGCTGCAGCTGCTGCAGGGGCTAAAGCTGCCGGTGAGGCCGGCGCGCCAAGACCTGTCGCTCAGCCCGGCGCTCAGGCAAGACCGCAGGCACAGCCCGGTCAGCCGAGACCGCAGGCAAGACCTCAGAATCCGCAGGCACCGCAGAATGCGGCACCGAAGACCGCACCCGCTTCTGCCAAAGGCACCACCGCAGGAGCAGCTGTTGGGGCCGGTGCAGCAGCAGGCGCAGCAGCCGGAGCGGCTGGAGCGGCCGGAGCTGCGGCGGGAGCTAAAGCAGCCGGGGCAAAAGCACCCACAGCTGCTGCAAAGCCGGCGCAGCCTGCTTCCAAAGCGCCCGCAGATGCGGAGAACACCAGCTATCACGGCAAATATGATTACGACTACGACAACGGCGAGAGCGGCTATATCTTTGCGGACGAGGAGCATCTCGAAACGAAGGAAGAGCGCGCCGCACGCCTGATGAAGCAGGAGAAAGACCGCAAGAACCGTATTGTCACGCTCGCTGTATTGATCGCGATCGCGGTCCTT
>ONYR01000390.1 GCA_900322165.1 uncultured Eubacteriales bacterium | reverse complement strand
GCGCTGAATCGTGCCGCCTTACCCATCGTTGTGTTGTCAGTCTTACATGAACGACCCATGTATGGATATGAGCTGACAACAGAAATTAAAAAACGCAGCCATGGAACCTACCCTACTGCCGTTATGTATCCTGTGCTAAAAAAGTTACTACAGGATCACTATATTGAGCTGGGAAAGTCGACGGTTATCGATGGGCGGTATCGCCAATACTACCAGATTACGCAGCTTGGTGAAAGTGCTTTGGCCGACTCGCCTGCGGAGTTTAAGCAGTTTACGGATCTTCTCAACGAAATAATGGAGGGACAAAGCCATGATTGATAAAAAAGCCGTCAAAAAATATTGCCGGGGTGTCAGAGCTAACCTTTATTGTACAAATAGGATCAAGCAGCAATTGATCCGCGGATTATGCGACGAACTTCTGGATTATCCTGCGGACAATCTTTCAACTGAAGAAGCTTATACGAAACTGGTAGAGGAATATGGTGCTCCCTCAAAAACAGCCGCCGATCTTCTTTCTGCACTCGATTCTGTTGACTTGGCCGAGTCAGCTCAGCAAACCGGCAAAAAGATGAAAATCGCGTTTTGTGTCACGTTTTCCTGCATGGTGATTGCGTTTCTCGGATTCATGCTTTGGCTTGTATCAGAAGCAAATTCCATGCTTGGCATCCACTATATCGATGAGCAGATTCAGGTTATCGAAAACAACACGGTCGTTCACGAGTTCCCGGATGGCGTTTCTGATCTCGATGATGTGACCGATCCAAAGGAGTGAGAAGATGAGATTCAAAAAACTAATCCTATGTCTTCTGGTTTTCAGCTTTGTCTTTTGGTTTCCGTTTTCGCGTGTGAATGCTCAGGTCGCAAGCGAAGATAACGCCTCAGACAGTTCCTACTTCTTTGATGGCACGAATTACTGGCAGATCCAGGAGATCTATACCGAAACCGTAGAGTACCCAGACGGTACCAGTTGTTATACTGAAATTTGGATTGCGCCCGTCAGAACCGAAGCTCCAAATTCCATTACAGCCGTCAAAGCTTTAACATATCGCGACAGCAATGGAAGTGTTTGCTGGGAGGCAACGCTAACCGCGTCCTTCATCTATGATGGAAGCTCCTCAGCCTGTACTGGGGCTTCGCTTTCCTTTACCTCTTGCGACTCAGCCTACTCGCTTACCTCAAGCTGCACCAGTCATTCAGGGAGTCAGGCTTATTCCTCTTACAGTATTACCTGCCAACTGCTCGATATTCCCATAAAAACAACACACCACACACTAACGCTTACCTGCGATCCAAACGGAAATGTCCGCTAGCGTATTATAAAATAAACCTTTAAAAAGCCGCCGACTCTGCACTCGCTGCATAGCCGGCGGTTTATTTTGTCTCTGCTCAGGCTCCGTTAATCCATCTTTTCTTCGTCATAAAGACTGCCAAGACTCCCGCTGCTGCCCATCCAAGCCAAACAAGCGGAAGGATCTCACGCTGCGAGACAGCGATCATCACTCGTATTCCAGAAACAAATGGAAGAAGCGTCATATATCCTGCCCATTCCTGACCGAAATAATACAACAAGGCAGTCAAAAGAAAACAGGCTCCTGATACAAGCGCCGTTTTTTCCCAAGAGTTACTACAGCTTCCTATGAAAGCTGTCATCTCCGCAAGCACCCACAAAGAAACAAGACGCATCGTCCCAAGACAGATCAAATAACCTTTTACTGACATGCCGATCGGAAAATCCTGCAACGACTCCAGATTCTGAATCGGCATCATGAGCATGTGTGTCCCGAACTGTTTAGCTGCGCCAAGCTCTGCACGCAAGAAAACGATTGCCCATATGAGCAACACTTCACCGAATAGCACAAACTGCTTAGCTGCAAACACACCGCCAAGCCCTTTTTCCCTTCCCCTCACCGTGGTCTTAAGGAGCTCTTGTGTTCCGATTTGCGACTCCAGCGAAAAAAGCGGAGCACTGCAAAGGATCATCAGCAGCATCGCGAAAAGTGC
>ONYR01000166.1 GCA_900322165.1 uncultured Eubacteriales bacterium | reverse complement strand
TTGGGATGTGAAAGCAAAGCACATCTAATAAAGCGCATCTGATCTGACTTGGTGTGAAGAATAACGATTAACCTTTTTTGTTGAAATAGCAATCTTTTGCCACAAAAACAAAACCTCGCGCAGCGAGGCTTTATTTTTGGTAACTTTTATTCTTTTTCCCGCTTAAATTATCCCCACATCCCTCGCAGCTCTTTCCATGATCTCTGCAGGAATGTCCGAAAACAGCGGCATCTTCGGCGGCTCCTTCCCCTGATAATTTCCGTATCCCGCCGCAAGCGAAGCCTCCAGCGAATCATCCTGATACAGCTCCATCGCCCGCCGAATAAACTTGATAATAAAATTATGCCCGGTCTGCAGGAACCGGATATTCGCCGCCGACCAAAGCGGAGCCATCTCCATCAGCTCCGACTCCCGGTACGCCCTCACGATCCTCTCCACATCATATTCAAACTCAACCAGCTCCGGCTCCCAAAGAAAGATCCCGCCCGGAAGAGAACCGTTTTTGTGCAGCACCGCACACGAAGCCCGGCTTGAATGATTGTGCGGAAGCCCGACCGAGCCCGGATTCACGATCCTCTTGGTATAAGCCACCCCGTAAGGCGAATCCTCTTTTTCAACCCGCAGCTCACTCATCCCCGCGCGGTGCGTATGCCCACTCAGCAGCAGCGGAACCCGCATCGTACGAAGATAATACTCCGTCACCTCACCACTCTGCGAATTCGTCCCATCAACGTTCATCAGCTCCTTCACCAGCCGCGGCGAACCGTGGCAAAGCGAAACCGAAGCAAACGAGCGCGAGATCGGCATCTGTCTGAACCAGCACAGATCCTCATCGGTAAGGCGCTCATAGGTGTAAAGCAGCGCCCCGTCCGTGCTGCCGCTGTGCCAGATCTCATCCGGATTGTTTTGATGGTCGATCAGGTACTGTTCGCGGTTTCCGCGAATCAGGGCAGCCGGCCAGCGCCTCATCGCCTTGCGGACCAGCTCCAGGGTCTTCCCCGGCTCAGGCCCGTCCGTAATATAATCGCCTAAAAAAAAGATGGCGTCGACATTGCGGCGTGCCATCTCTTCAAGCGCAGCCTCAAGGGCCACGTAATTCGCGTGAACATCACTGATCACGCCGATCGTCTCAAATTTTGGCATCTCAGTCCTCAAATCATGATTCAGGGTTAAAACCCGCCGCTCCAGGTGCCTCCCGAATAGGTCATGTTGCCCTGCTCGATATCGGAAAGCTTACTCTTAAGTTTATTGTATCTGCGGTAAATGTAAGCGATGATGTCACTCCGCTTGATAAGCCCGATAAACGTTTCCTGATCATCCACAACAGGCACAAAGCTCTGCAGGTAAGCCGCGGTAATCAGGCTGTCCATATCCTGATCGATCTGGATCGCATTGTAGTGAAAGTGACGCGGCACATCCGAGAGCATCATATGCTCAGCATCAGCAAACGTGAAATCGGGAGCTTTCTTGAAGGCCCAGAGCAGATCTCCCTCCGTAACGACACCGGAATACCGTCCGTCCCTTGTCAGGACGGGAAGGCACTGGTAGCGATGATATTCCATCTTTTCCATTGCCTGACGGAGGGTCATGTCGTCATAGAGAAAGGCAATTTCGCTCTTCGGCGATAAAAACATTGCAACATTCATGGCGAACCTCCTTGGTTTCGGTTATAAAGCATGTATCGAAAAATATGAATTTACAGAATCCGACCTATACTTATTGTAGCAGAGAATTGTTACCAAGATGTTAATTCTTTGGTTAATTTCCATCAAAGATTTCCAAAAACAAGATTTTCAATGGTGAAAATGCCCAAAACCGGCCGGCGGTGCACGACCAAGGAGAACAAAAAAGGGAACGGAACATGCGCGCTCCATTCCCTGCTTTTGGCTTACGCTTCGCCTTGATTCTCTTCGGCCGGGCAGATCAGTTCCATCGCGAGCGGAAGTGCCTCCACCTCAGCCTGGCTCATCGCACCGCCAAACTCTCCGTCGAGCGTCCAGGCGATCGGAATATCGCTTTCAAACGTAACGCGGTGAATCTTGCGGTAGATAATGACCTCAGAGTCAAACTGCCCGGCGACAACGTCCGAGAGAAGATTTAACAGATCCAGTCCGCTCTGCATCCGGATCAGCACCAGTTCCAGCACACCGTCCTGCAGGCTGATGTCGGTATAGGGAAGCTTCATTCCGCCGACGGACGTGGAGTTGGCAACGAGCCCGACAATGAAATCGCCCTCGATCTCCTCATCGTCCGCTTTTACCTTGACGTGGAGCGGGCGGTAGGTGGAGAGGCGGCGCGCCCCCTCCGCAACATAGGCAAGGTGGCCGAAGACATTCTTGATATCCTGCGGGGTGTCGTAGGTGACATCCGTAAACGAGCCAAAGGCAGCCACATAGGTGAAATAGTCACGGTTGAAGCGGCCGATATCGAAGCGGCGCGGGGTGCCGGAGGCGATCACCTGAGCGGA
>ONYR01000351.1 GCA_900322165.1 uncultured Eubacteriales bacterium | reverse complement strand
GGGGAATCCGCGATGCGACCGCAGGGGATCTCCTCTCCCTCGGTGCGGATGATCTCGAACAAGGTCGTCAGTCCGTAAAAACGTCCCGCGTCATCACCATAGTGAAGCACGATCCGGTCGGTTTCGATTTCAAGCTGATAACCTTCCGCAGGGATCTCCTCGCCCTGCATCAAAAACAGCAGCGCCTCGCCCTTTCGGTCTTTTTCCAAAGGAAACTGTTCTGCCTCCGGGCAATAACCGAGATACAGGATCGGAAGCTTCACGGTAAGCGTTCTCACTGCCGAAGGATGCCATTCGTTGACCTTCGGAATGATCTTAAGTTCCGGCATCGGTATCCACCTCCTCCAATAGATACAAAAAACGGACAACCTCATTATAGGTTATCCGTTTTTGAGTTGCAAGATTTTACCGTTCGAATTCGTGGATGAAGAGTCCGCTCCGAAGCTTCGGCTCGAACCAGGTGGATTTCGGAGGCATCAGGAGCCCCGCGTCCGCGACAGCCAGAAGCTCCGCGATCGACGTCGGATACATGCTGAAGGCTGCTTTTCCGTCCTCCCTGCAGCGCTTTTCAAGCTCAGCCAGTCCGCGGATCCCGCCGACGAAATCGATATTGTTGTCGGTCTTGGGATCATGAATGCCAAGGATCGGCTCCAGGATCAGATCCTGCAGCAGGCTGACGTCAAGGCCCTTCACCGGGTTGTCATTGCGAAGGCGCTCCGGCGTTTTGACGGAGTACCATTTCTCATCCAGGTACAGTCCGAAGACCGCTTTCTCCTCCGGCTGGTAAGCAGAGGCCTGCGGCTTTACTTCAAAGCCCGCTTCCTCGATCGCCTTCAGAAGTCCTTCCGGCGTATAGCCGTTTAAAGAGCGAAGCACACGGTTGTAGGACATGATCATGAGCTCATCATCCGGGAACAGGACGGAGAGGAAGTAATTGAACTCCTCCGCTCCGGTGTAATCCGGGTGTTCTTCGCGGCGCTTAAGTCCAACCTTGACCGCTGAAGCTGCACGGTGATGACCGTCCGCGATGTAAAGGTGATCAATATGCTTGAAAGCCTCTTCGATCGCACCGATACTGTCCGGATCCGCAATCTCAAAGACTCGGTGACGAATCCCGTCCGGGGAGACAAAATCGTACAGCGGTGCGTTTTGCTTTGCTTTTTCCGTTTCTGCCTTCACCGCCTGATTCGCGCGGTACGCAAGAAAGATCGGTCCGGTCTGCGCACTGAGCGTATCGACGTGACGGATGCGGTCAGCTTCCTTCTCGGCCCGGGTGTTCTCGTGCCGCAGGATCACGCCGTTAACATAGTCATCGATCGATGCGACCGACACGAGACCGCTCTGCACGCGGCCGTTCATGGTCAGCTCGTAGATATAGTACTTCGCGCTCTCTTCTTTCTCAAAAATACCTTCTGCTTTGGCTTCTTCATAAAGCGAACGCGCCTTGGCATAGACCTCGGGAGCGTAGGTATCCACCGACGTGTCAAACTGTGTCTCAGCCCGGTCGATCTTCAGGAAGGAAAGCGGCTCGCGCTTCACCTCCACCGTGGCTTCCGCTCGGTTATACACATCATAGGGAAGTGCCGCGACCCGGTCTGCTACGCGCTGAGCCGGATGTACACACTGAAAAGGTTTTACAATCGCCATGAAAACTCTCCGTTATTTCAGAATACGGACACGAATGACGCCTTCGATCGACTTGATCATGTCTACGATCTCATCGGTGATGTCGGAGTCTGCGTCAAGCACGGAATACGCATATTCCCCGCGGGATTTGTTCGCCATGGAGGAAATGTTGATGCCCGAAGCGCCAAGCGCAGACGTGATCTTACTCAGCGTGTCCGGTACGTTGCGGTGCGCGACGGTCATTCTTACCTTCGTCTGGCAGACGCCCGCGTCGCAGTCCGGATAGTTGACGGAATGCAGGATGTTGCCGTTTTCAAGGTAATCCATCAGCTCATCGGCGGCCATCATCGCGCAGTTTTCCTCCGCTTCCTCCGTCGATGCACCAAGGTGCGGGAAGACGATGACGTTCTCCATATGGACAACGGCCGGGTTGGCAAAGTCAGTCACGTACTTCGCGACCTTGCCGTCCTTGATCGCTTTCGAAAGCGCTTCATCGTTGACAAGGATATCGCGGGCGCAGTTGACAATGACAACGCCGTCCTTCATCATCGCAAAGGCCTCTTCGCCGATCATGCCCTTCGTTGTGTCGAGCGCCGGGACATGGATCGTAATGTAGTCGCAGTCGCGGTAGATATCTTTGACATCCTGAATATGCTTGATCTTACGGGACAGGTTCCATGCCGCATTGACGGAGAGGTACGGATCATAACCGTAGACTTCCATGCCGAGCGACTGGGCCGCGTTCGCGACAAGCTGTCCGATCGCGCCAAGGCCGATGACGCCGAGCTTTTTGCCGTAGATCTCATGGCCGGCAAAGGCTTTTTTGGCTTTTTCTGCGGATTTCGCGATTCCTTCATCTTCCGTGTTGACCTTGACCCACTCGTTGCCACCGATCAGGTCTCTCGAAGCGAGCAGCAGGCAGGCAATGACCTGCTCTTTAACTGCGTTGGCGTTCGCACCGGGCGTATTGAATACGATGATGCCCTTCTCGGCATATTCCTCGAGCGGAATGTTGTTGACGCCGGCACCGGCTCTTGCGACCGCAAGAAGCGACTCCGGGATCTCCATGCCATGCATTTTCGTGCTGCGGACAAGCACGGCGTCCGCCTGGTTCATCTCTGCTCCGGCGTTGTAATTTTCACTGAACCGGATCAGTCCTTTTTCGGAAATTCGGTCAAGGCAATGAATATTATACATAAAATCCTCTTTCCCACGTGCAGTTATGCACGCGTTTTCACGCACACCTTGTCAGGCGCGTATTCTCATGCGAGATGCTGTTTCTCAAATTCCTTCATAAATGCGACAAGCGCTTCCACGCCTTCGATCGGCATCGCGTTGTAGATCGAAGCACGCATACCGCCGACCGTGCGGTGACCCTTCAGGTTGACAAAGCCGGCCGCTTCCGCCGCCTTGACAAACTCCGCGTCAAGCGCCTTGTCCCCGGTCACGAACGGAACGTTCATGAGCGAGCGGTCTTCCTTGACGACCGTGCCCTTGAAGAGCTTGCTCTCGTCAAGGTAATCGTACAGGATCTTGGCCTTCTTTTCGTTGTGCGCTTTCATCGCCTCAAGGCCGCCCATCTTCTTGATCCACTTGAAGACCTTGCCGCAGATATAGATATTATAGCACGGAGGCGTATTGTACAGGGAGTCTGCATCCGCCTGCGTTTTCCACTTCAGCATGGTCGGGGTGCCGGGCAGCACGTCATCCGTGATCAGGTCCTCACGAATGATCGCGATGACAACGCCAGCCGGGCCGATGTTCTTCTGAACGCCACCGTAGACAACACCGTACTTCGTTACGTCCATCGGCTCCGAAAGGAAGCAGGACGAAACGTCGGAAACCAGAAGTTGGCCCTTGGTGTTCGGCAAGGTCTTGAATTTGGTGCCGTAGATCGTGTTGTTCTCGCAGATGTAGACATAATCCGCATCCTCCGGGATCGGCAGATCCGAGCAGTCCGGAATGTAGGAATAGGTCTTGTCCTCCGAGGAAGCGACAGCAACGGCCTCACCGTAGATCTTGGCTTCCTGATAGGCTTTCTTGGCCCACTGACCGGTCAGGATATAGGCTGCCTTGCGGTTTTTCATCAGGTTCATCGGAACCTCAGCGAAGAACTGGGAGGCACCGCCCTGCAGGAACAGCACTTTGTAGTTGTCAGGAATATTTAACAGATCACGCAGATCCTTTTCCGCTTCCTTAATGATATTGTCATATACCTTAGATCGATGGCTCATCTCCATGACAGACTGTCCGCTGCCCTGGTAATCCATCATCTCTTCCGCTGCTTCACGAAGAACTTCCTCCGGCAGAACCGCCGGTCCAGCACTGAAGTTGTACACTCGTCCCATTTTTAGTAGCCTCCTTGCCATGGCGCGGGTCAAAAAGTGCGATCATTCCTGCCCTTTTCAAACGTTTCCGCGCGAAAAATATATATGTAATTTTATTCGTGAAATGCAGTAAATGTCAATCCGTGGCGGACATTCATTTCTTCACGAAAAACAAAAGAGGATAAATAAAACTTTCTCTGTTTTGCACAAAAGTCTGACAAACGAATCACAATACCGAGTTTTATTAAGATAATTCGATACTCTGGCGGCCTTTTCCTCTAGACAAAAAAATATAGAGCTAACGATTGCTCGCTAGCTCTTCTTTAAAGGAGGAGAAAATTAACATGAAAAATTTCATGCTCCAATAATATCGGTAAATTGTGAACAAAATATGAACGCAAGGTGCGATTTCGGTATCGCTTCTGATACATTTCTGTTGCACTCGGTTTCATCCCTGGGTTTCACCGATTTTTGCATTGACATATTATTAAAACCGTTTTAGAATTCGTTTGTTATCCTGACTTTGGAGATTTTGGCCGACTT
>ONYR01000164.1 GCA_900322165.1 uncultured Eubacteriales bacterium | reverse complement strand
TCCGGTGAATCCGCCGACCGGAGATCCTAACCAGATCCCGGTACTGGCCATTGCCGGAGTAAGCGCGCTGCTGACCATGATCATCCTTATTATCATCCAGACGATGAGAAGAAAAGCTGAAAACTAAACGGTTCAGCTGATATCTCATTAGGTGATGCAAGAACAACACTGAGACAAGTTAATACCGACAGACGTCAGGGACTGCGAAAGACATTTAGGTTTTTCGCAGTCCTTTTTATATTGTCTTTTGAGGCGCAAAATGTTCGCCAATTAGTAATCAGTAAGAGGATTTCATGAAATGTTTGTTCTATGCAGAACTGCAATGAATTGAAAAGACGGCTACTTCAAAATTAGCATAATACAAATAATAATATGGTAATTTTGGTATTGTTATGATATCATAAGTTATACATGTATAAAATTCATGTAGTTAAGGGGGAAACGAACATGAAACCTAGAAAGTGGTTACTTGTGTTAGTGGCGGTTGCGTTAGTGCTGTCTTGCTTGCCTTTTAGCGGCATGCGCGCAAAGGCCGAAAGTTCTTCGGAGTTTGATGTGAGCGGCTCCAAGACGGCCTCGCCGACCGAGCTGGACTGGAACAACCGTGAGACGACCGTAACACTGTCATTGCCGTCTGCAGAGTATCAGAATGAGGTCGATATTGTCTTTGTTACGGACAGTTCGAGCTCGACCGATCTTGGTACTCAGTTTATTGAGTCGGCCACGGGTCTGTTTGAAAACATTGTCACAAATAACCCGACTGTTACTCTGAAAATTGGTATTGTATTGTTTACGGGTAGCGCCAATGACGCGATCGAGTATGTTTCCGGTGGTGCCTACAGTGGTCTGACGGAATACGGAGATGATACCAAAGATTATTTCCAGCAGGCTTTCACGATCTCGGAAACATTGTCAAAAGATGAGTTTCGCAATGCCTTTGGCCGCGGTTCCGGTCCTCATGTCGGACTGGATCTGGCCAATCAGTGGCTTCAGGCTGATTCTGAAGTAGAGGATGATCATAAATATGTGATCCTTTTCACTGACGGCAAAGGATATATCTGGGCGAATGATGCGCATGAGCCTACCACGATCTATTCGCAGTATTATACAAACAATAAATATTTGCTGGCTAGCAACGGCGCACCTGCGTTGTCCCAGACGATGGGATATAACAAAATGTCGTATTCCGTTGATGTCTTGGATTATACCGGAAAGAGCAATATTTACTGGTTTGCTACGTACGAGGAGCTTTATAACTCCACCGATGCTGAGCTGACCGGCGTGACTGAATGGGATCAGCCTTGCCTTTATGCAGGTCCTGACACATGGGCAAACGGACAGCCGACCGGAACGGTAGTCAAGCACGAGACGACCAACGGTGCAGAGCTCTTTGGTGCCGGCGGAACCTATGGCAATCGTACAGATTATCAGTTCTGGTATGAGTTCACTCCGGACGGCGCCTATGAAGGCTTTACCTTCATGGAAGGCAATCCGTTCATGGTCATTGATAACGGTGATGGTACCTATACCTTCGATACGGAGAACATCAATCCTAACTACTATCAGTACCATGTGGACAATCTGCAGAAAGGTATCTACAAAGCCGGCCATCTGTGGAGCGAGATGAACGCTTCCTACAACTGCGCGGTTATTACCTATGACAGCTCGACCGGCGGCGGTCTTGAGCTGGTGGGACCGTTCAAGGAATGGCTCCGTTCCAATTCGGACTACAGTGCGGAGAAAGCAAATTCGGATACTGTCAGTGCGATGTTTGCGGACATCGACAACTCGATCCGTTACATGGTGAACAGTGGTGTCGTTACCGACACGATCACCGATGATTTCACTCTGCTGAATGCTGATGCCGAAGGCGCGTTCCGCATGACCTTAAGCGGAGAAGATCTGGCAGTCACCTATGCGGACGGCAAGTGGAGCTTCGGTACGGCAAACGACGAAGGCGTATATCCGTATGAAGTTACGCTTAGCGGCCAGACCATCACCTGGACCATCAACGTTCCGATCGAAAATGTGAATCCGATCACGCTGTCCTACGATCTTGAGATCCGTGAAGACGCGACAACGGATTTCTACGATACGAATGAATCGGCCGTGCTTGACTATACTTCCACGGATGGCACACGCGACGGTTCTTATACCTTCGAAGTTCCTGTAGTAAGCTACATCGCTCCGACCGAGATCATGGTGGAGAAGGTCTGGGAGGATGCGGAAAACCAGGATGCCATTCGTCCGGAGCAGATTCTTGTTACCGTGCTTGCGGATGGTGATCCTTATACCGAAGCTAATGTCACTTCGGCGGAACAGTGGGTTTACACCTTCACCGAGCTGCCGGAGGCTCAGCTTGTTGATAATGAATTTGTCCCGATCGAATACACGATCGAAGAACTCGAAGTCGAAGGCTACGAGGGAGCGATCACTTCCGAGAGAGTCGGAGCCAATGAGACCGATGAGGGTACGCTGAAGTTTACGATCACCAACACCCATACGCCGGAGACGATCGAGATCACCGGTACGAAGACCTGGGATGATGCGAATGACGTCGATGGTATTCGTCCGAAATCAATCACGATCAACCTGCTCGCGGATGGCACGAAAGTGAAGAGCCTTGAGGTTAAGGAAACTGACGGCAAGTTCGCATGGACTTTCACGGAAATGCCTAAGTACAAGGACGGCAAGGAGATCGTCTACACGATCACCGAGGATGCGGTCGAAGGGTACACGGCGACGGTAGACGGATACAACGTCACGAACAAGCATGTTCCGGTGAATCCGCCGACCGGAGATCCTAGCCAGATCCCGGTACTGGCCGTTGCCGGAATCAGCGCGCTGATGGCCATGATCGTACTGATCATTATCTCGGCGATGAGAAGAAAAGCCGAGGGCTGATGAAGGCCTGACCTGAGGTTAAGAGTTCATCAATAAGTAAAACAGACGCGGGGAAAAGTGCTTGCTTTTCCCCGCGTTTTATCGTACAATGATGCCCGACAATTGCATAATGGGAGAAGGGGAAAACAGAGGTAAACCAAAAGTGAAAAAGAGTCTCTCTTTTTTGATCATGTTGGTACTCGTGTTGTCGACTGTACTGAGCGGATGCGCAGGCGGTACCTCAAACGAGACTTCAGCCAACCTTTCTTCAGACACACAGACAGAGCCTGTGTACGGCGGTGAGCTGGTATATGGCATGACACAGGATCTGGTAAGTCTTGACCCGCATCAAAGTACGGACGCAGGAACTCGAAGTGTGGTATTTAATTTGTACGAAGGCCTTGTCAAGCCGGCTCCCACGGGAGATCTGATCCCGGCGGTGGCGGAAGAGTTTTCGATTTCGGATGACGCCAAAGTGTATACGTTTACGCTCCGAAACGGCATTACCTTCCACGACGGCAGCTTGGTTACCGTACAGGATATCGTCTATTCGATCAAGCGTTACGCGGAGATTCAGGGTGAATCCTCCGCGTTTTCTATTGCGCTTTCTTCGGTAGAGGCTACGGATGATAAGACGGTCGTTGTAACGCTGAAGGAGCCGGATTCCGAGTTCCTTTCGCAGATGACCCTTGCGATCATTCCCGAGGCTAACGCGGATCCGGAAGGCAATCCGATCGGAACCGGTCCGTTCCGCTATGTTTCCTACGACGTCGGCGATAAGCTTGTCGTTGAGAAATATGACGGCTACTGGAAGGAAGGCGCACCGTATCTTGATAAGGTGACGTTCCGCTTCCTGCCGGATGTGACGACGGCAGTCACGCTGCTGAAAGCCGGCAGCATTGACGTGCTGAACTACATGACGGCGGCGCAGGTCAGCGAGCTTACCAAGGCGCAGGCCGACGCGTTCCGCATTGTCGAGGGCAACATGCATCTTGTACATGCGATGTTCCTCAACAATGCCTACGGTCCGCTTTCGGATGTACGCGTGCGTCAGGCGATCTGCTACGCGGTCAACCGCGATGAGATCAACCAGTTCCTCTTTGACGGCAAGTCCACGATCATCGGAACGCACATGATCCCGGATCTGAAAACCTGGTACAACGAGGAGACCGCTTCGGTCTATTCCTACGACCCGGATAAGGCGAAGGAGCTGCTGCGTGAAGCGGGCTATGAGAACGGCTTTGACCTTGTCATTACCGTTCCGTCGGCCTATGATCAGCACATCGATACCGCGCAGATCATCGCGGATCAGCTTTCCAAGGTCGGAATCAACGCGACGCTTGAGAAGATCGAGTGGAACTCCTGGCTTCAGGATGTTTACCGCGGCCGCAACTATCAGGCGACAGTCATCGGATTTGACGGAAAGCTGAATCCGAGCGACTGGCTTGCAAAGTACGGCACGGGCGCTGACAAAAACATCGCCAACTACTCGAACGCAGAGTACGATGAGCTGCTGGCAAAGGCACTCGCAGCGGTAAAGACCGAGGAGAAGGCCGATCTGTACCATCAGATGGAGATGAATCTCGCGGAGAACGCGGCGTCTGTCTACATCGAGGATCCGGCCGATTTTGTGGCCATGAACGCGAACTTTGACGGTTACGTGTTCTATCCGACGGCCGCCTACGACGTTTCGACCATTTATCAGGTAAAGAAGTAACATGCAAAGATCGGTGAAATCCGGCTTTGCCGATCAAACCAAGAAAGGAGGGTGATGTCGGTGAACTACATTGTCAAAAAAGTCCTGACTCTCATTATCACGGTTCTGGCCATCACCATCCTGACATTTGTGACCTTTACCGTGATTCCGGGCGACGCGGCCGTTGCCAAAGCAGGCGTTGACGCGAGCGATGAACAGCTCGAAGCATTACGGGAAGAGATGGGCCTGAATGACTCGATCTGGACGCGGTATACCCGCTGGATCGGAGGCGCTCTCAAGGGGGATTTCGGCTACTCGTACCAGTATAACAACGTTACCGTCAGCTATCTGATTAAGACAAGACTGCCGGTAACGCTCATGCTTGCCGGGCTTTCGCTCTTGCTGATCATCGTATTTTCGATTCCGCTTTCGCTTCTGGCCGTCAAATTCCGGGGCGGGTGGATCGATCATGTCATATCCGGGGCGAACCAGGTCGCGATGGCGATCCCGTCGTTCTTCATGGGCATTTTGATTACGTTCGTGTTCGGACTGGTCCTGAAGTGGTTCCAGCCGGGCAATTTCCCGTCACCTTCAGAGAATTTCTGGGGCAGCGTGGGATATCTGATGTTCCCGGCGCTGACCGTTGCGATCCCGAAGATCGCGATGACAGTGAAATTCCTGCGTTCCTCGATCGAGAAGGAAACGAAGGAGGACTATGTCCGGACGGCGAAGAGTAAGGGAAACGATGAACAGCGGATCCTTTACGTGCATGTTTTAAGGGCAGCGCTGATCCCGGTCATTACCTTCATTGCGTTGGTACTGGCGGAGATCATGGCCGGAAGCATTGTCGCGGAGCAGGTCTTTACGCTGAACGGAATCGGACGTCTGCTTATTACATCGATCTCGGCGCGGGATTATCCGGTCGTTGAGGCGATCGTGGTGTATCTGACAAGCGTGGTCGTGGTGATCAATACGCTTGTGGATATTCTGTATCAGCTCATTGACCCGCGGGTCCGGGTTTCGTGAGGTGACGGCATGAAGAAATGGTTTGAGAATTTCCATGAAAACTGGCGTCACCTGAACCGGAAGCTGAAGATCGGAGTGGTGCTGACGGTCGTGATGCTTTTGATCGCACTGATCTCGCAGTTCTGGACTCCGTATTCAACGACCGCGATGGATTCATCGCGGGTGATGCATTCACCGGGATTGCTGCACTGGATGGGAACCGATAACTTCGGTCGTGACGTATGGTCCCGCGTGACGGCGGGCAGCGGTATGACATACCTTGTTGCCGGTCTGACAGTGCTGATCGGATTTGTATTCGGTGTTGTGATCGGGTCGCTGACCGGCTATTTCGGCGGTTGGCTTGACGAGGTCATCATGCGCCTGAACGACATGCTGCTGTCGTTCCCGAGCGTGCTTTTAGCGCTGATCTTTATCAGCTTTCTCGGAAAAGGAACGCTCAATATCGTGCTGGCGCTCGGACTCTTGTTTATTCCGAGCTTTGCGCGGATCGTGCGTTCCGAAATGATTCGTTATAAAGAACGCGATTTTGTCCGAAGTGCGCGGATCCTCAAGATCAGTCCGCTTCGCATTATCGTGTTTCATATCCTGCCGAACGCGCGCGTGTCCCTTTTGACAACAGCCGCGATCGGTTTCAACAACGCTGTGCTCGCGGAGGCGAGCATGAGCTATCTCGGCCTTGGCGTGCAGCCGCCGACTCCGAGTCTCGGACGCATGCTCTCCGAGTCGCAGAGCTATCTGTTTAACGCACCCTGGATGGCGATCGGATGCGGTGTCTGGATCATCCTGATCATTCTCGGATTTTCTCTGATTTCGGACGGTCTGAAAGAGGAAGGCGGTGACGAGCAATGAGCGAAAACCGCAGTACAACGACAGTGAATCAGGAGGCTCGTGACATCCTGCTTTCGATCCGCGATCTGACGGTTTCATTCCCCATCAGGGATGATGAGCCGGAGATTCGCGAGACGATCCTCGATCATGTCTCCTTTGACATTCCCCGAGGGAAAGTCGTGGGGGTCGTCGGGGAATCCGGTTCGGGTAAGTCGATGACATCGCTCGCGATCATGGGACTGCTTCGGGAGACCGCACGCATTGAAACCGGTTCCATCGATTTTGACGGGATCGAGCTTGTCGGTCTGGATGAAAAGACCTACCGCGGGCTGCGAGGGGATGAGCTCTCCATGATCTTCCAGGAGCCGATGACGTCCTTGAATCCGGTTATGAAAATCGGGCCGCAGGTGGAGGAGACCCTGCAGCTTCACACGAAATTTTCAGACGCCGAGATCCACAAACGCGCGAGAGAGGCACTTGAGAACGTTGGGCTCGAGGACGTGGACGAGATCATCAATCAGTACCCCCATCAGCTTTCGGGCGGACAGCGCCAGCGTGTGATGATCGCGCAGGCCATGGTCAATCGTCCGCAGCTGTTGATCGCGGATGAGGCAACGACCGCGCTTGATACGATCGTGCAGGCCAGAATTCTGGACCTGCTTCGTGAGATCCATGAAAAGAGCGGAGTTTCGATCCTGTTTATCTCGCACGACCTGAATGTGATCCGCCGCATTGCGGATGAAGTGGTCGTGATGTATCACGGACAGGTCGTCGAGAGCGGAACGACAAGCGAGGTACTGGATCACCCGAAAGAAGCGTATACAAAGACGCTGGTGCAGCACGCGCCGGACGTCGATACGCTTGCGAGTGGGCATCCGATCCTGCGGATGGAGCACGTCAACATCTTCTACGATGACGGGTTCAGCCTGTTTAAAAAGCGTGAGAAGGAGCAGATCGTAAAGGATCTGACCCTGACGATGTACAAAGGCGAGATCCTTGGCGTGGTGGGTGAGAGCGGCAGTGGAAAGTCCACGATCGCGAAGGTCCTGACCGGACTGAATACCTGCTACGACGGGCTGATTACGTTTGCGGAAGATCGTCCGCAGATGGTGTTCCAGGACCCGATGGGGTCGCTCAATCCGGCTCACAAGATCGGCTGGATCATGACCGAGGCGCTGCGCGGACAGAAACTGTCTCGTGCGGAGAAGAAGGAAAAGGTCATCGCGATGCTGCACGCGGTCGGACTCGAAGAGTCCTTCTACGACCGTATGCCAAGGCAGCTCTCCGGCGGACAGCGCCAGCGGATCAGTATCGGTCTTTGCCTGCTGACCGGCTGCGGGTTCCTTATCGCGGATGAGGCCGTCTCGGCGCTGGATGTTACCGTTCAGTCGCAGATCCTTGAGCTACTGCTGGATCTTCATAAGAAACACGGACTGTCGATCCTGTTTATCTCGCACGATCTGAATCTGGTGCGGCATTTCTGTCACCGAGTCGCCGTGCTGAAGGACGGCGAGCTTGTGGAATGCGCCTCCGCGGAGGAACTGTACCGCGATCCGAAGAGCGATTACACGAAAGCACTGCTCGCGGCGTCCGTGGCGAAGGGCTGAATGTTTTAAACACACTGCCGTCAACTACATTTTTAGGGTAAATTTCTTTGCTGCAACCCCGGAAATAATCCCAATCGTCAATCATACGATGATTGAGATTATCAGCCGGGGTTGTTTTGTTTGCTAGATTGACAGTGTTTTGCGAAAGTTCATCCCAGATTGCCTTTTTTGAAAATAAAGATTACTGCCTCTGGAATTCTACGGTAATTACGGCAGTGTAAATAGAGTGATCAAAACATCTGATAATCCCAGATGGGATGTTTTGGCATTTGGGATTACAATATGGTGTCACTGAGGAATTCTAAAGAAAGTTCAAAACAAAAAAGTTATCCCTGTCCTGAAAAAAACAGGATGGGGATGACTTTTGACTTTTACTTACAGTTTTCAGCGACGGTCGATCAGAGCCAAGCTGCGCAACACCCGATCGGACGGTCGATCAGCGGCTTTCAGATCATTCCGCTGTTCCTTCCGACTTTGCGACAACGACTTTGCCGTCCTGCATGAAAACGTGGACATTGTCGCCGGGGCGAACGTCTTCCTTGAGAAAAGCTTCCGCGACTTCGTCCTCGATCGTGCGCTGGATCAGGCGGCGGAGCGGACGTGCGCCGTATTTGGCATCGTAGCCGTTCTCCACGAGATAGGCTTTGACCTCGTCGGTAACCGTGACGGTCATGTTGTGGAAGGCGGCAGCCTTTTCGACATCCTTCAGCATCAGGTTGACGATCTCACCCAGTTCATCCTTGGTAAGCTGATCGAAGGTGATGACTTCGTCGACACGGTTCAGGAATTCCGGACGGAAGATCTGTTTGAGAGCGGTTTCGATGTTGGCGGAGAGGGAAGCCTGCGGCCCCTGGTTGAAGCCGAGACCGTTGTTCTTGAAGGAAGCACCGGCGTTCGTCGTCATGATGATGATCGTGTTCTCGAAGTTGACGGTGCGGCCTTGGGAATCGGTGAGACGTCCGTCATCAAGGATCTGGAGCAGCATGTTGAATACGTCGGGGTGAGCCTTTTCGATCTCGTCGAGAAGGACGATCGAGAAGGGGTGACGGCGAACCTTTTCGGTCAGCTGGCCGCCTTCATCGAAACCAACGTATCCGGGAGGCGCTCCGATAAGCTTGGAGAC
>ONYR01000194.1 GCA_900322165.1 uncultured Eubacteriales bacterium | reverse complement strand
GGTTTCGTTTCAGGCATACAGCCTTTTCAGTACTTTTTTGATGTCGGTCATGGAAGGATCTTCCTCCCATACGTTCGCGAGCATCGTCTGGATCAGCTCAACGGCTTCATCCTTGGTTTGAGTATACTTCAGCTTCACATAGCCGCCCTCGGACTCTTCGTACTTTTCGAAATCTTCGTCTTTGATGATTTCAAGTACCGCTTTGTGCTGATCCGAAAGGCAGACCCAGTAGCCGGACTCTTGACTCTTTGCCATGTCTATCTACCAGCTTACGCTTCCGGCTTCTCCTCCGCCGGAGCTTGCTCCGGTGCTTGCTCCGGTGCGGCCTCAGCCTCTTCCTCCGCCGGAGCTTGCTCCGGTGCTTCCTCAGCCTTTTCTTCAGCCTTGGCTGCGAAGGTTTCCTTTACATCATTGATCGCCTTCTCAACCTTCTCCGCAACTTCTTTCAGTTCCTCGGAGAGTGCCTCAACGGCGGTCTTAGCGGATTCCTTCGCTTTCTCAAACGGAGTCTCTTCCTGAGCGGGCTCTTCCTTTGCCTCAGCCTCAGCCGGTTTCTCTTCCTCTACGACCGGTGCTTCTTCCGGCTTCTCTTCCGCCGGAGCTTGTTCCGGTGCTTGCTCCGCCGGAGCCTCCTCCGGTGTTTCCTTGGCGGTTTTTGCTTCTTTTGCTTTCAGCTCGGCGAGGGCATTCTCCTGCTCCTCCACGCGCTTGCAGGCAGCGGCCACGATCGAATCGTCGCGGCACAAAGCGCCTTTTTCGATCTGATACATAATACGGCCCAGCGCCGCATAGCTCTTGTCAAGATCGAACTCAAGCTTCTTCATATCGATCTTGTTTTTCGCCTTGTCAGCGGTCTCTTTGGTGGCATCCGTTACAACCGTCACCAGTGCCTGAGCTTCCTTTACAAGCTTGTCAAGATATTCGCGATAATCCATCATAAACCTCCCTTTCATGCCCATCGATCAAGTAATCAGATCAAAAGGGCATAGTATATCTATTGTTATGCCAAACATTGTATCACATGCCTCTTCGAAGTGCAACGTTTCGGGCATGGAAAAAGCCCCGGCACATTTGCCGGGGCTTCGTGTTTCATGATAAGCACGGACGGTCTGTCGTCTCCCTTTCGAGATGTGACGGTTAGAGCGAGACGGTCTTATATGAAAGGTTGGTTCTCAGGCCGATCAGCCGACAACGACCACGTTAGCAGCACGCTTTTTCGCGGGGTTTTTGGGATCGTCTTCAATGTCGAACGTGACCTTCTGGCCTTCGTTCAGCGTCTTGAAGCCTTCAACCTGAATCGCGGAGAAATGTACAAAAACATCGTCGCCGCCGTCATCATTGGCGATGAAGCCATAACCCTTCTCCGGGTTGAACCATTTTACCGTACCCTGATTCATGGTAGGTACCTCCTGTTTCCTCTTTAAGTTTCCAGTATATGCAAAAATCATATACTTTTGTAAAGCATCTGCACGCGCACCGGATGTCTTACAAAAATATATGATCTCCGAGGTGTTACAAGATAAAACTAACACACTTAACGATTGCTGTCAAGTAAATTATACAAAAAATTTAAAAATGTGTGACTAATTTTTACGAAATTGTCTAAAATCACAGAAAATCAGCCAAACTCGCGGACAATTCACTATTTGAAATATAAATAGTTCCCTGGATCATCGCCGGCGATCCGCCGCCCTTAAATCCCTTCTCTTTTCGAAGCTGATCCCCGAGCGTTTTCATGTTTACGTTTCCCGACGCGGCAAGAAGAAAAGCGCTGCCGTCCGCACCTGGCATCATGGCGGCAATGACCGTGTTTGTCTCTCCGCGCGTTTTTTCAACCAGGAGATTTACCAGTTCACGGGTCGCTTTCTGGTCCAGCAGTTCTTCGCTCCAGACAAGGACGCGTCCGCCCGTTTTCGTTGAAATCGAGGCATGCGAAAGAAGCTCCTCAGCTCGGAAGCGGATGAGCTCTTTGGACAGCTGCACGGTTTTCTCCGCCAGCTTATTTCTCTCTTCTGTCAGTTTCGCTACGGACGCTGCGACCTTGTCCTCTGACGTGGACATCGACTGCGCCAGATTGCCAAGGGTTTCCTGTTTCTTTTGATAATCTGCAAGCGCGCGGCTTCCGCACACCATCAGCAGCCGGACTCCGCCTTTATAGTTTTCGGCGTGAATGATCTTCAAAAGGCCGATCTCGCCGGTCGTTTTGACGTGAGGCGCGCAGCAGGCACAGCAATCCACTTCCGCCCCTTCTTCACCGATCAGCACGATCCGGACCGCGCCGGAAAGCTCCTTTTTGCTGCGGTAATCCATCTCATCGAGCACCGCTTTTTCCGGATAGACAACGCGAACCGGCAGGTTCTGCGCGATCAGTCGGTTGGCTTCTTCCTCGAACGCACGGATCTCCTCCTCGCTCAGCGGACCGTCAAAATCAAGCCTTGTCACGGCATCGCCCAGATGAAATCCAACGTTATGATAACCCTTCGCGCGGTACACGAGCCCGGAGTAGATATGCTCGCCGGAATGCTGCTGCATGCGGTCAAAACGGGCTTCCCAGTCGATCTCGCCGCGAACCTTTGTCCCGGCTTCCAACGCTTCGGAGACATAGTGAACCGCGTCCTCACCCTTTTCCGCCACATGTTCGACGTTAAGGGTGAGCTCGCCTTCTTCACGCTGAACAAAAAGCTTTCCGCCATCGGCCATCTGACCGCCGCCTTCGGCAAAAAAGGCTGTCTGATCCAGGATCACGCCGTAGGCTTTCCGTTTTTCATCCCACTCACAGGAAACGACCGTTCCCTCAAACACTTGCTGATGCGAATCCGCGTCAAACAGTTTCACGCTCACGAATGATTCCCTCCGCGATATCCAGATCCGTCCGAGTCGTGATCTTGATGTTTTCATACGAGCCCTGAACGATCTTGATCGGCATGTCCATGTATTTTTCAACGATCTGCGCGTCATCCGTGCAGCGGAAATCCCCGACAACGACCGCCCTGCGGTGCGCGTCAAGAATGTCCGGGTAGCGGAAGGTCTGAGGCGTCTGAGCCGCCCAGAGCTTCGAGCGCTGCGGCGTTCTTTCGATGACACCGCTTCCGTCCACGATCTTGATCGTGTCCTTCACCGGCACTCCGAGCACGCAGGCCCCGCTTTTCTCTGCCTCATCGATCGTCAGCTTGACCTCTTCCGGCTTCACAAACGGTCTCGCTCCGTCATGAATGACGACCAGCGTACAGTCTTTCGGCAGCACATTCAGACCGTTAAACACCGAGCCCTGCCGCTGCATCGCGCCCTCAACGACATGCTTCACCTTGGTGAGATTGTATTTCTTCGCCAGATCATGGCAATGGTCGATATCATCCTTGCCGCAGACAAGCACCACGCCTTCGATCTCGTCCACCTGCTCAAAGACCTCGAGCGTGTAGACAAGCAATTCCTTCCCGCCCAGCGTAATAAACTGCTTTTTCACGGCTGTTCCCATTCTTCTTCCAAGCCCTGCGGCCGGAATGACCGCCCAAATCTTGCTCATGACTGCCTCCAATTGATCTTATTCCTGCACCACCAGCACGATGCCGGCTTGTTCCCGGACCCGGCATGCGTCAAAATACAGCTCCTCCAGCGGGATCCAGCGGTCCCGAAACATCTCCCAAACCGCATCTCCTCCGCGCTTCCGGATTCTTGCCTCCTGCGTCTCTTTCGACTCGTCCAGAAACACTTTCACATCATAATAGCCGCTCAGCTCCGGGTGATGACTGTAGGAACCCTCGATCACGATGATCCCCTCCGGCTTCACCTCACAGCTTTCCAGAAACCGCTTCTCATGGAACCGGTAAGGCCGGTAAAGTCCGCTCGTGCCTTTGTCCAAAGGCTCGAGCACCTCTTCCTTAAACCGCTCATGATCCACGTTTTCACCCGGCGTTTGATACCTTTTTTCCGTGCGCTGCTCCGGACGCAGGTAATAATCGTCCATATGGATCAGCTGCACCCCGGCGCTTTCCTTCAGGTACTCGCCAAGCGTACTCTTCCCCGAGCCGCAGCGCCCGTCGATCGCCACGATCACCATCCGGCTGCCTGCGCCGCCCTGCGCACATTTCTCTGATAAAAGATCAGCGGCCTGCGTCAAAATCTGCGCGGCCGCCTCCTTGATTGTCACACTCATTTTTTGAAAGGAACCAGCTTTGTTTTATCCAGCAGCACCATGATCGCCGGAATCAGGATCAGGTGAAGGATAATGCCGGGCACCGCGTTGATAAACGCACCGGCCAGGAACATCTGCATCGTGAATCCGCTGCCGCCAAAGCCAAGCAAAATACCTCGCGCCAGACCCCAGACCGCGCGTCCCGCCAGCATTGCCACGATCATCGAGATATAGACTTTCACGACATTCTGCGGTTTCAGGTGGCTGTAAAGCATGCCGATGACAAAGCCGTAGGTAGCCAGCTCGGGCATCATCGAAACGGCATTCGGATAAAGCGCCGGGAAACCAAAAAGAACCGAGCGCAGCAGCGGACAGATCAGGCCGACAATGAGTCCGTACTGCCAGCCGCAGATCAGACCGCAAAGCATGACCGGAATATGCATCGGCGAAAGCGCCTGGCCGATCGTCGGAATCTGGGCGGTAATAAAAGGAAGCACCTGCCCAATGGCTAAAAACATGGCGGCAAGCACCATATTGCGGATCTGTTTATTCATGGTCATTTCCTCAAATCGTTAAACATGATTACCTGCCATTATAGCCCACTCCGGGCCTTCCCGTCAACCAAACGGGGATGGAGTAAACCATCCGTTTCCGGCTGCAGGGTGGATTAATCATTCCAGCGATCCTTGGTGAATTCGTACATGGCGATTCCCGCCGCCATCGGTAGGTTCAGGCTGTCGATATCGCTCGAGTGCTTGATAATGACACTCTGGCAGAAATCCGCGAACTCCTCCGGCAGTCCCGTCGCTTCATTGCCGAACACAATGGAGAACGGCGCCCGCTTTTCGGCTGCGATCTCCGGCAGCGGACGCGAAGCC
>ONYR01000322.1 GCA_900322165.1 uncultured Eubacteriales bacterium | reverse complement strand
GAACAGCGCCAGAATGATCGGCATCGGGAAACCGAAGCACAGACCGTAGAAGCTCAGCAGGAAGGTGTTGCGCAGAGCTCTCCAGAACTCAGTGGAGAGGCCGTCGCCGCCGACCAGAAGACGCTTGAAGTACGAGAAACCGGAGAACAGCTGTTCCGAAACCGGTTTGACTTCGTCGGAAACCTTGAAGCTTCCGAGCAGCTCATACATCGGGAAGTAGCGCCAGAACAGGAATACCAGCAGCATCGGGATCAGCATGATGTACAGACGCCAGTCCTTCAGGATGGTACGCCCAACGTGCAGCCAATAATGCTTTTCGACATCATCCCGGACTGCCTGCTCGGGGTCTTGGCGGTAAGTTCCGGTGGCTTCATCCAGAATGAGGAAATCCGCTGCTTTTTCTTTCATCAATTACCTCCCTCTTCTTCTTTCTGCTCCTTTTGGACTCGAAGAAGATATGAAATTTGGTTCTCGAATATGCCGTCGAGACGACGGGTGATCCAGACGAGGACCACTGTAAACAGCCCGGATAAGGCGTCGGTCGTGAAAAACGCCAGACATTCAGGCAGTTTGGAGCCAAGGGCTAAAGCGACGATCGCTCTTCCGAGCTGCATAAACAGCAGCGTGGCTTCTCCGAAGAGAAGGGAGAGCAGGACGTTGTCCCGGATCTTCTTGTGGCCGAAGCCTTTCAGAAGGATCAGCGAGAGCATGGCAAACAGGTTGCCGACGATGTAGATCAGGTAATGGCGGGGTTCCGCGGAGGAGACTACGCAGTACACCAGACCGCCGAGAGCGGCGTGGATCGCGGCCCAGGGGCCCCAGCGCATCAGGACGATCGTGGTGATGGCGCTGACAAGCGAGACGGTGTAAGGCTGTCCGGGGAACCACCGGGAAGCGGCCGTTGCAATGATCCACTCGAATAAAAGCAACATCACCGCAAAGAGAAACAAGTCCAGATTACGGTATTGCTTGAGGGTCAAGTGAGAATTCATGGCGTTCCTTCTTGGCGGTGATATATGTTTTTCGGACATTCTGCCAGTTAAAATTGATGTCCTTATTGTAAATTTTTGGGCACATTTCTGTACATAGCAAAAACAATTTGCTTTATGCACAAAAGCGACATATTCCCAAAACGTTTTTTATGACATTTTTTCTGGCAAAAAACGAAAAAAAGAAGACCTTGTGGTATAATGAATCGCTACACTCTACATATAAGGAAGATACATTTATGGACACGATTTACCTTTCGCCTTCGGATGACCTGCAGAAGGCTTTTGATAATGCACCGGAAGGGGCTTTGGTCTGTCTTGCCAAAGGAGAATACCGCCAGAAAGTGAAGGTCCGCACAGCGGGTCTTACGATCCGCGGGGAGGGCGCTGAGAACACCGTTATCGTCTATGATGACTATGCGCTGAAAAAGGATGAGGAAGGAAAAGAGCTTGTGACGTTTCGTACATGGACCGTGGCGGTCTGCGCCGATCATGTACGGATGGAAGATCTCTCGATCGTCAACGACTCGCTTCACCCGGAGGTCAAAGGACAGGAGGTCGCCTTGAGCGTCTACGGGGACGATTTTGTCATGGAGCTCTGCCGCCTTACCTCAACGCAGGACACGCTGTTTGTCGGGCCGCTGCCGCCGGACCTGATCGAGCGCTACGACGGATTTCTGACCGATGATCTGAGACAAAACCGTGAGCTTCGGCAGACTTTCCGAAACTGCCTGATTGAGGGAACCGTCGATTTTATCTTCGGAAGCGGCAATACCCTGATAGAGGACTGTGAAATTCGTTCGCTTTGCGACCGGAGAGACATCGGCTATATTGCCGCGCCGTCGCACAGCCTGTCTCAGACAGAAGGGATCGTGTTCAGACATTGCCGTTTGACAAGCGAAGAAGGGGTTCGGAAGGGGAGCATCTATCTGGCCAGACCCTGGCGGGACTATGGTTTAACCACCTTTGAAGACTGCGAAATCGGAGACCATATCGCACCGGAAGGTTTTGACAAGTGGAACGATACCAGCCGCGACAAAACGGCGCGCTTTTTCGAAACACCGGCGGTCAGTGGGCGAGTGGACTGGATCAACCGAAGTTAACCCATAATCATTAAGAAGAAAACACGAAACGGCCCGTTTGTCGATTGACCGTACATTAAATCAGTGTACAATAAATGTTATCCAAACACTTTGGCCCAACAGGAGGATAGAAGGATGGAAAAGAAAAAAATCAAACCGGCGGTTCGGCTGTTGATTTATCTGGCGGCACTTCTGGTTATCACGGGTGTCAGCTTCGGAACAGGCCTGTTTACCTCGGCGGAAAGCCTTTTTAACGGAATTCGTTTAAATCCGCTGGCATTGCTGCGGGTTTTGATCATGGTGCTGCTGGTATTGGTGATTGAGAACCTGATTCTTTGGGTTCTGACCTTGCTTCAGCCGGAGCGTCACCGCAACCGGACCCTGCTTTCGCTCTTTACGAGTGCCTTGAAGTATATTACCGCGATCGTCATTATCTGCTGGGGACTGGCCATTCTCGGCGCGGATGTCGGGACTGTGGTAGCCGGTATCGGCGTTGTCGCCCTGATTATCGGCTTCGGCGCGGAGAGCCTGATCGCAGACCTGGTTACCGGTGTTTTCATGATTTTCGAAAACCAGTATAACGTGGGTGATTTCATTGAGGTAAACGGCTTCCGCGGCATTGTGACAAACATCGGT
>ONYR01000356.1 GCA_900322165.1 uncultured Eubacteriales bacterium | reverse complement strand
TTGTCATCGCTCCTCAGCCGATCCTCCAGATAGAGACCGAGGTCACAGCCCTTCTCATAAAGCGCTCCGACAAAAGCCGCATAGCAAGCGGTTTTCTCCGCCTCCGGCGCATTGTCCGCGTGCGCTTTCAGAAGCGCTGAAAACGCCTTGAGCACCGAGCCTCTTGTCACCGAGCGGAAAAGCACGATCGAGCTCAGCTCTGTGTGTAATAATTCGATCGAATGCATTAACGAATGCTTCCTTTCTTGATTGCCTCAACAAGACCGCCGTCGGCAATGATCGTGCCGATGAAGCCCGGGAACGGAGCGGCCTTGAAGGTCTCGCCGGTCGTTTGATCCGTAATGAGGCCGGTATCGGTATCGACCGAAACCAGGTCGCCGTTTTCGATCGCTTCTGCCGCGGCCTCGCATTCGATGATCGGCATGCCGATGTTGATCGCGTTGCGGTAGAAAATGCGGGCAAAGCTCTTTGCAATGACAAGCTTGGCTCCGCTGGCTTTCAGGGCCAGAGGCGCGTGCTCACGGGAAGATCCGCAGCCGAAATTGAAGCCGGCAACGATGATCTTATTCTCCTTGACCCGCTCATGATAGTTCGGATCGAGGTCCTCCATGCAGTGCCTGGCCATGTTTTCGTCACTGCTGTCGTTCAGATAGCGAGCCGGGATGATGACATCCGTATCGACATTGTCCTGATACTTGATAACTTTGGATTCAATAATCATGGGCTCCTCCTCCCGCTCAGACATAAGGTTCAAACGAAGCGATCTTGCCTTCGATAGCGCTGGCCGCGGCCGTAGCCGGGGAAGCCAGATAAACCTCGGAGGTTTTCGCGCCCATGCGGCCGACAAAGTTTCGGTTCGTCGTGGCAACCGCGCGCTCGCCCGGAGCCAGAACGCCCATGTAGCCGCCGAGGCACGGACCGCAGGTCGGAGTCGAAACCACACAGCCGGCCTTGATGAAATCCTCAAGCAGACCGTTCTTCATGGCCTTCAGGTAGATCTCCTGTGTCGCCGGAATGACGATGCAGCGAACGCCCTTCGCGACCTTGCGGCCGCGGAGGATCGAAGCCGCTTCCTCAATATTTTCATAGAAACCGTTCGTGCAGGACCCGATGACGACCTGGTCGATCTTGACCTCACCGACCTCGTCGATGGTTTTGGTATTCTCCGGCAGATGCGGGAAGGAGACCGTCGGACGGATCGTCGAGAGATCGATCTCATAGGTCTTCTCGTACACTGCGTCCTCATCCGCCTTGTAGATCACCGGCTCACGCAGCGAATGCTCATGGACATAGTCGATCGTCTTCTGGTCGACTTCAAAGATTCCGTTCTTGCCGCCCGCTTCGATCGCCATGTTGCAGATCGTCAGACGGTCGACAACGGAAAGGGAAGAAACGCCCTCACCGGTAAACTCCATCGAGCGATACAGTGCGCCATCCACGCCAATCATGCCGATGATGTGCAGAATCACATCCTTGCCGGTCACATGCGGCTGAAGCTCTCCCTTCAGCTCGAAGCGGATCGCGCTCGGCACCTTGAACCAGAGCTTGCCGATCGCCATCGCACAGGCCATGTCGGTCGAGCCGACACCCGTTGAGAACGCGCCAAGCGCACCGTAGGTGCAGGTATGCGAATCCGCGCCGACAACGCAGTCGCCGGAAACGACGAGTCCCTTCTCGGGAAGCAGCGCGTGCTCGATGCCCATCTGACCGACGTCAAAGAAATTCACGATCTCATGTTCATTGCAGAAATTGCGGCACTGCTGGCACTGGATCGCAGCCGCGATATCCTTGTTCGGCACAAAGTGGTCAAGAACGACCGTGACTTTTTCCTTGTCGTAGACGTCCTTTACGCCAAGCTTTTCAAACTCGCGGATCGCAACCGGGGTCGTAATATCGTTGCCAAGTACACGGTCCAGCTTCGCCATGACGAGCTGGCCGGCTTCGACATGATCAAGACCGGCATGCGCCGCCAGAATCTTCTGGGTCATTGTCATTCCCATCGCTTTGTCCCTCCTTACTTGATATTAATAATCGCACCCTTGTTGGCGGAAGATACCATCGCGGCGTAGCGCTTCAGATAACCGTCCAGATTTTCCTTCTTTTTGATCGGCATCTCAGCCTTGCGCTTCTCGATCTCCTCATCGGAAACCTTCAGCTCAATATGATATTCCGGGATGTTGATCGAAATCAAATCGCCTTCCTTAACATACGCGATCAGACCGCCGCGCACCGCTTCAGGAGAAACATGACCGATCGACGCGCCGCGTGTTGCGCCGGAGAAACGTCCGTCGGTGATGAGCGCGACTTCCTTGCCAAGGCCCATGCCCTGGATCGCACTGGTCGGAGAGAGCATTTCGCGCATGCCCGGGCCGCCTGCGGGACCCTCGTAGCGGATCACCACGACGTCGCCGGAGTGGATCTCGCCGCCGTAGATCGCCTTGATGCACTCCTCCTCGGAGTCAAAGACGCGGGCCGGGCCCTCATGAACGAGCATTTCCTCCGCGACTGCGGCACGCTTAACCACACAGCCGTCCGGAGCCAGATTGCCCCTCAGGACCGCGATGCCGCCCGTCGCCATGTACGGATTCTCGATGCGGCGAATGACCGTATCGTCAAGGATTTCTGCCTTGGCAATGTTCTCGCCGACGGTCTTGCCGGTGACGGTCATGCACTCGGTATGGATCAGATTCTTGCGCGTCAGCTCCTTG
>ONYR01000388.1 GCA_900322165.1 uncultured Eubacteriales bacterium | reverse complement strand
GTGCACGCACCCACCGCGTCTCCGTCCGGACGCACATGACCGGAGATGACAAAGCGCTCATGGCGCGTCATGAACCGAAGAAGCTGTCTCGCAAATTCAGACCGCTCCATTACGCTTCCTCCCCGTCTGCATCCTCCGCCGCATTCTCATCAGCCTCGGGCTCTTCCTCGTTTGCCTGTCCGTACAGCTCGCGGCGCTTTTCATCTTCCTCGTGGATCTCCTTGAACTTTTCCCCGAGATAGATACTGTACTCGATGGAATCATCCTCGATAAAGGAAAGCTCCGGCGTCTGACGAAGGTTCACGCGTTCGGCCAGCTCCCGGCGGATAAATCCGGAAGCTGCCTTCAGCCCTTCAGCCGTCTCCTGTTTGCGCGCTTCGTCTCCGAGCACGCTGTAGTAGATCTTGCAATACTTTAAATCGCGCGTCGTATCGACCTTTACGATGGACGTAAAGAAGTCGATCCGCGGATCCTTGATATCCCTCAGGATCATGGCCATCTCTTCCTTGATGGCTTCATTGATCCGGCTTCCGCGATTATAGTTTCTTCTGTTTTGCATGTACAATTACTCTCTCTTGATTTCTTCCATGGAGAAGGCTTCGATCACGTCGCCTTCCTTCACATCGTTGAATTTCTCAAGCATGATACCGCACTCGTAGCCGGTCGCGACTTCCTTGACGTCGTCCTTGAAACGGCGAAGCGAAGCCATCTGGCCTTCGAAGACGACAATGCCGTCGCGGACCAGACGAACCTGAGAGCCGCGGACGATCTTTCCGTCGGTGACATAGGAACCGGCGATCGTGCCGACACCGCTCGCATGGAAAATCTGACGAACGGTTGCATGGCCGGAGACGACTTCCTCGAACTCCGGTGCGAGCATACCCTTCATGGCCGCGGTGATATCGTCGATCGCGTTGTAGATGACGCGGTAGAGACGGATATCGACCTTCTGCTCCTCGGCTGCGGCTTTCGCCATCGCATCGGGGCGAACGTTGAAGCCGATGATGATCGCGTTCGCCGCGGAAGCGAGCATGATATCGGACTCGTTGACACCACCGACGGCGCCATGGATGACCTTGACGTTGACCTGATCGTTGGAGAGCTTTTCAAGACTCTGCTTGACCGCTTCGACACTGCCCTGTACGTCAGCCTTGACAAGGATGTTCAGATCCTTGACCTCACCGGACTGGATGTCGCCGAACAGATCGTTCAGGTTGACCTTCTTGTTGCCCTCGATCAGCTTGACACGCTCACGAGCCGCTACCTTCTCGGCCAGCAGACGCGCCTCACGGTCGCTCTCGGTCATGTAGAAGGTATCACCGGCGGTCGGAACTTCGTTCAGGCCCGTGATCTCAACCGGCACGGACGGACCCGCTTCCTTGATACGGCGGCCCTTGTCATCGGTCATCGCCTTGACACGGCCGTATGCGCTTCCGGCAACCACCGGGTCACCGACATGAAGCGTACCCTTCTGCACCAGCACGGTCGCGACAGCGCCGCGGCCCTTATCGAGCTGAGACTCGATAACGGTACCGACAGCCAGGCGGTTCGGGTTGGCCTTGAGTTCCTGCATGTCTGCGACAAGCAGCACCATCTCAAGCAGGGTATCAATGCCCTCGTGCTTCACTGCGGAAACCGGGACACAGATCGTCGAGCCGCCCCAATCCTCCGCGATCAGACCGTACTCGGTCAGCTCCTGCTTGACGCGGTCGGGGTTGGCTCCGTATTTATCCATCTTGTTGATCGCAACGATGATCTGAACGCCGGCTGCCTTCGCATGGTTGATCGCCTCGATGGTCTCCGGCATGACACCGTCATCGGCTGCGACAACAAGGATCGCGATATCGGTAACCTGCGCACCGCGCATACGCATGGCGGTGAAAGCTTCGTGTCCGGGCGTATCAAGGAACGTGATCTTCTGGCCGTTGATCGTAACGACGGAAGCACCGATGTGCTGGGTGATACCGCCGGCCTCGCGAGCCGTTACGTTCGTGTTGCGGATCGCATCCAGCAGGGAGGTCTTACCATGGTCAACGTGACCCATGACAACGACGACCGGGGAACGCGGCTGAAGGTCTTCCTCCGCATCCTCGACCTCGGCATACTTCGCGAAGATATCTTCTTCGACCTGATGCTCGACAAGAATATCCATCTCGGTCGCGATGCCTTCTGCGGTATCGTAATCGATGATCTGGTTCAGTCCGGCCATGATGCCCTTGAGCATCAGGGACTTGATCACGACGTTGATCGGCTTATGCAGCGCATCGGCGAGTTCCTTAACCGTCATGCTCTCCGGAAGCTGAACGATCTTGATCTCCTCTTCCTCTTCATGCTGGCTGGAACCGGCGTGCTTGACGGGCTTTTTCTTGTGTCTGGCCAGACGGTCATCATCAAGATAGCTCGCCTCCTGCATCAGCTTGCTCTTTTTGTTCTTGTAATCTTCAGAACCGGTCGCCTTCTGCTTGTTGTTCTGGCGGCGCTTGTCCTGTTCCTGGGACTTGCGGTCCTTCTGGCTGTCCGCATTCTTGGACGGAGCGGACAGACCCATATCATAGTAATCTCCGCCTGCAGGACGCTTGGCGTCATTGCGGCGCGGAGCGGGTCTTCTGGTCTGAACCGGCTCATCCTTGCCGGCGGCACCCTGCATCGCAGCGTTGCTCTGACGGTTTCCGGAAAGACGGCTGCGTCCTTCCTGAGAGCGCTCGCCCTCCTTGCGGTCCTTTCCGAACTGACCCTGACGGCGATCCTGCATGCTGCGGTCATTGGTACGGCTGCGGTCGGAGCGGAACTCTCCGCTTCTTCCGTCCTGACCCTGACCGTCGCGGCGTCCCTGAGGACGATCCGAATTCTGAGGACGATCCGAATTCTGAGGACGGCCGTTGCGATCCTGGCGAGGACTCTTTCCGGCTTCGCCGCGGACACCGGGCTTGCCGTTCTGTCCTTGGGTCTTGGGCTGCTCACGCTTCACCGGTGCCTTGACCTCACGCTTCGTTGGAACATTCTTGGCAACGGTCTTGCCAGCGCCGGCCGGGGTAAGGCCGACGGCGATCGCAGCCTGCATCGCTGCGTCAAGCTTACTTTCGATGACGGCTTCTTTTTCCGCCTCGGTAGGTTTCTCTTCCTTCTTCGGCTCCGCCGCCTCTGCCTTGGCTTCCGGCTTGGCCTCGGCCTTGACTTCCGGCTTGACTTCCGGTTTCGCTTCGGCCTTCACTTCGGGAGTCTTTTCCGGCTCCGCCTTGACAGCTTCGGCTTTTTCAGCCTTCTCTGCCTTCGGAGCAGGTTTTTCTTCCTGCTTCGCGTCAGCGACAGGCGCTTCCTCCTTGGCAGGCTGCTTTTCTTCGCTCTTAACTTCCTTCACCGGCTTGAC
>ONYR01000163.1 GCA_900322165.1 uncultured Eubacteriales bacterium | reverse complement strand
GGCTGCGATGATAACCGGGATCAGCCACTTTTTCGGCTTTTTGCCTTCGGCAGCGGCCTGCTGACGGCGAGCGGCTTTTTCAGCGGCGAGAGCTGCCTTGCGTGCTTCTTCGGCCGCTTTCCGATCCGCTTCGAGCTGTGCCTTGTTCTTGGCGATCTCTTCACGGCGCGCCACGTCGGAGTCCGGGTTCAGCACCGAAACCGCGACCGCGTGAACCTGAGGCTCAGGGCGGCGCAGGCACGGGATGATGAACGGAGTGGAGACGATCTTGTCGATAAACGCTTCCTCATCCTTGCAGTTCTGGCGGAAAACGCTCTGCTGCGCGCTGAGCTGCAGCTCAAGCCCGGAGGAGAGGGAACTGACGTAAGACGGAAAAACGGAGATGAACGGCTTGTTTTTGGAAAGCGCGAACGTGATCTCGCGGCGGCAGTTCGCCGACTGGGCGGAATTATCGGTGATAAACGCGACAACGGCGGAGGCGCGGAGCAGATGGTCGGCGATGTAGTCGGGCCATTCGCTTCCGGGAGCGATGCCGTCATCGTACCAGAGACGGACGCCGCGCTGGTCGAGCTCGCGAAGGATCTGGTAGATCACCGCGGAATCTTTGTGAGCGTAGGAGATAAAAACATAAGGCTCGTTGCCTTCATAAGCCTGAACATGGTAGTCGGACATGACGCGATTCTCCTCTGATATCGGAAAATAAGTGCATACATTAAAATTATATATAAGTGTGACGGGAAAAGCAAGGAAAGAAGTCGCTGGCCAAAGCGTTATCCATTCAAAAACAGCTTGATCGGGAAGGGCGAAGCATTGAAAGGAAGCCGTGGAAAGTGTTACAATAAACGCGTCATGTATATCGGCAAAAACCTGATACAAACGCAGTGAAATACAGCTCGGCAAGTCATCGAAAAAGGCAGGAGAAAAACGCATGGACATGGTTGTTATACAGGTAGTGGTCATCACGGCAGCGGTCATTTTAGGGGTGGTGGTCCACATTACGAGAAGGCCGGAAATTGCGCCGAAGATCGCGGCGGGGGCGGCGATCATGGCGGCGGTCGGCGGTCTTATGATCTACGGCTATGCGTTCGCGCACCTGACCGACAACGTGTTCCTCGCGATCGTCGAGACGATCTACTCGGTCGTCGGCATGTTCATCGGGCGCAGCGAGATCTCCCTCATCTATGACGTGCCGCCCTTCGACCAGACTCCGTGGCAGACACTGTACTGGATGCTGAGTCTGATGGGCTTGTTTGCGACCGCGAGTGCGGCGGTCGCGGCATTCCTATCGGGAGCGCTCGGAAGGGCGAAGCTCCTTCTGTTTCGCCGCCGCCCGATCGTGCTGATGTTCGGACGCGGGGCGGAGGTCAAGGCCTTTGGCTACAAACTCGCCGGCAACTGGAAAAACATGGTCGTGTTTGCGGGATGTGACTGGGAGGAAGGAATCGAGCGGTCAGGCTGCGTGCGCCTATCGGATCGTGCCGTGGAGGAGATGGACAAAACGTTCCTGAAGTCGATCGGCCTGAGACCCGGAAACCGCAAGATCTTCCTCTATGCGCTGGATCCGGACCCGATCCGGAATATGGACTTTGCGGAGAAGCTTCGCGCGGCGATGGAGCGGGATGGGCTCTCGCCTTCGCAGGCTTCACTGACCATGCTGGCCTATGAGCCGGACTGGGGCGGCAAGCTTGCGGCCTCCGACGGGCACTTCGGCTACGGTACCTACCATGTTTTCGATATTCCGTCCCTGACCGCGCGGCTGTTGACGCAGCACTATCCGCCCTGTGATTATGTCACGTTTGATGAGAACGGAAAGGCAGAGAGCAATTATCATGTGATGGTCATCGGGTTCGGTGAGACCGGACGTGCGGCGCTCAAATCTACGATTTCGATGGGACAGTTTGAAGGATCGACCTATCACGCCGCGGTGTTTGATTCGGAGCTTTCGCAGACGGCGGGTCTGTTCCGGCGCGAGTACGCTTCGATGCTGGAGCACTACGATATTGAGTTTTTTGAGGCGGACGGACGCTCGGAGGCGGCCTCTGCTTATTTTGCCGCGCATGCGGACGAGATCGATCAGATCATCGTCTCGACCGGCGATGCGAGGCGAAACCGTGAGATCATGCAGGGCTTTGCCTATCTCATGGCCGCAAATGATCATAAGCCGGACATGTTCTCGCTGCACCAGGGCGGGGTCTCGAAGTGGACGAGCGTGAATGAGGCGACCGAGGATCTCGAAATCTATGACGAGACGATCCTGTCGGGCGATTATCTCGACCGTTCCGCGAAGATCGTGAACCATACCTACCACCTTGCGGAAGGCCGCACGGCGGATGAGGACTGGGTGCTGTGCGACGGCTTCTCGCGGATGTCCTGCCGTGCTTCGGCGGACTTCCTAACCGCGATGCTAAAGGCCGCGGGAGTAACGATGGAGGAGGTCCTTCAGCAGGGATTCGCGCCGGAAGGCGAGAAAATGGAGAACCTTGCGAAGACCGAGCATCTTCGCTGGTGGGCTTTCCAATATGTCGAAGGCTACCGCCCGATGCCGAGGGAGACCTGGGAGGCAAGGGCGCAGCAATATGTGGCTGAAACGAAGGAAAACGGCAAGAGCCGCCTGAGGATCGGCAAGGATGTCATCAAGCTGCAGCACGCCTGCATGGTCCCGTGGGATGATCTGGATGAGCTGAGTGCGCGTGAAAATGCGGTGACCGGCGGCAATGTGGATTATAAGCAGATGGATCGGGACAACGTGCTGAACGTGGAAGCGTTGGTTCGGGCCATCACGGAGGATAAAAAGTGAAGCTTTATGCTGGATTTGACTGCGGCGGATCATCGACGCGGTGCATGATCGTGCGCGAGGACGGGAGTATTCTCGGCGAAGGAAAGGGCGGAGCCTCCAACTATCTGTTCCTCGGAAAGGATGCAGCCGGGCGGGCGCTTCAGGATGCGGTTCGCGGCGCCTTTGCCGCGGCGGGAGAGCCGGAGCGTGAGATCGCGGGAGCGTTTGTAGCTTCGGCGGCTGTCGAGGTTTTTGAAGGCGCTTCGCATGAGCCTTTCTTTAAGGAAGTGACGGGATGCCAAACGCTTTCCTGCGACAGCGATATTCTGCCCGTTTGGTACGCGGGCGGAGAAAAAGGCAACCGACTGGCACCGGCGATCGCGATGATCGCGGGGACAGGCGCGGTCACCTATCTCCTGTTTGAGGATCATTTTATCAAGGGCGACGGCTGGGGCCCGCATCTGGGCGATGACGGATCCGGATACCGAATCGGCCTTCGGGCGCTGCAGGAGACCGCGAAGATGGCGGACGGCAGAATCAAAACCGATCCGGATTTCTATGAAGCGGTCATGAACTTTTACCATGTTCCGTTGGAACGGCCAAGACGCCTGCTGCCGGCGGTCAATAAAGAGGATTTTCGCTCGATCGCAGCCTCGGTGACGCGCGTGCTCGAAGGGCTCTGCCTTGCGGGCAACGAGACCGCGTGCACGATCTACGAGGAAGCCGCGGAAGAGCTGGAGCTTTCGGTAAATGCTGTGCTTTCGCGCAGCGAAGGCGCGTACCCGCTTTATCTCGCGGG
>ONYR01000159.1 GCA_900322165.1 uncultured Eubacteriales bacterium | reverse complement strand
ATATTTCGCGCGGGCTTCCTCTGCACGCTCGGGGATGATGTCGCAGAATGCGTACATGTCGATCTTGTCGCGCTGAGAAGCCATGCCGGGGAAGTGCTTGTCGTTAGCGATACCGCCGCAGCCGATGAAACCGATCTTTAATTTTTCCATGTGTGAAACCTCCTGTTTCGCTTGGGTAGTAATGAATTGAAATCAAATATTTTACGCGTGGTAGATGCTCTCGCCGGTCTTGCGGTCGCGGCTGAAGTGGCTGCAGAAGTCAAGGATCTGTCTTGCCATCTCAGGGGTCGGCCAGTGAGGCATGTTCATTTCGCACATCAGACGCGTGCGGACGATACCGTCTTCAGACGGGAAGTCAGCGATGTAGTTGGTGATGCCGTCGGCCACAACGGTGTGGCGGCACTCGGGAGCGAGCGGAAGGCCCATGTTCTTCTCTTCGGGTGAGACGTCCTCGCGGCCCTTAAGAGCCATGACAGCGTCAAGGTCGATCTCCTGTCCCTTGTTGACACGGATCCAGTGGTTCAGACCGTCGACGTAGGTCTTTGTCGCGCTCGGAAGCTCATCACGGTTCATGATGCGGGGATTGAACGCCTTGGCATCGTAGAGCGGGAAGCGGAAACCGTCGAGGTTGCCGTAGATGTTCATGACCGGCATGTAGGTGCCCATCTGCTTGGCGCGGGCTTTGCCGTCGAACGGAGGCTGCGGCTCGGGACCGATCGCCTTTTCGCAGTAACCGTCGGAGATCGGAGCGCCGCAGGGGCAGACAGCCGCGAACAGGTCCGGGCGCTTGTTGCCGAGGTAGTTGGACATGAATCCGCCGTAGGAGAAACCGCAGACATAGACGCGGCTTTCATCGATCGGGTAGAGCGCTTTGGCTTCTTCAAGGATATCTTCAAGCACGTCATCGAGCTCGATCGACGGAGCGATGACGATAAATTCACGCTTGGAAGCTTCGAGCGGAAGTCCCCAGCCGTCGATGACACTGATGGGGTTGAATCCGCCGTGCAGCATGAAGATCACGGGATATTTGCGGTCTTTATTGGCAGGATCAAACGCACTGACGGGAACGAAGGAGTTCCAGCGGCGCTGATTATTCTGAGGGGCATCGACGGGATTGGCTTTCCATTCATAACCGGTCTTTGCCGCATATTCGGTCCAGCTGAAGGGGGTGTTTTCGCCATGGAATTCTTTGACCATGCCGTGCTTGGCCCAGTAGGCGATTACTTCGGGAGAATGATCGTCCAGATTCATAAGAATGCTTTCCATCATTTCCTCAAGGGCTTCCATGTAACCGCCATCGATCATCGCCTGCAGATCGACGTGGGGGTTGAAGGTCGTATAAAGATCGCGGACGCGATCGATACGGCCGGCATCTGTCATGACAAACTGGCGATCAAGAAACTTCTGATAATCCATTTTTTCTCCTCTCTGAAGTTAAAAAGTTAACTACATGTTACCCCTCAAGGCGTGGTTCGTGCTTTTGCTAAACACAATCTTGTTTTTGATTTTGTGGACGAAGAGATCAGAGCATGTTGGTAAATCATACAATTTTTTAACCGAATGCCGTCTTTTTTTAAAGAGTTTTGACGGCATTCGTGGTAAGATATCCAATGAGTCAGTATCTTTTAAGTCTTCAATTTTTAAGAAAGGACTTTTACCTATGAAAGAGCAAACCATCGCCATCCTGAATCAGCAGATCGCTGCCTTCAAGGCACCTGAGCTTCCCGAGGAGATCCCTCACGGCGATATGCCCGGCGACAAGGTCAATATCGGAGACGGCCATATTCAGAAGGCCGGCGTCATCATGCCTACGCTGCTTCCTATGGTGAAACAGAAGGTGGAAGAGAACAAGGCCGGCCGTGTGGTGATCGCGGTTCACGGCGGCAGCGGTGTCGGCAAATCCGAGATCGCCTCGCTTCTGACTTATTATTTCGAATCGATGGGGATCGGCAGCTATACGCTTTCCGGTGACAACTATCCGCACCGCATCCCGATGTACAATGACGCGGAGCGCGTCCGCATTTTCCGCGCCGGCGGTATCCGCGGCCTGATCAAGAACGGTCTGTATACGAAGGAGATCGCGGAGAAGGTCATCGAGCTTCAGAAGGAAGAGACCGATGCGGAACCGAAGCTGACGGGAGAATATCCGTGGCTCGCGGTCTATCAGAAGGAAGGCCGCAGCGCGCTGTCCGGCTATCTTGGCACGCCGAACGAGCAGAACTTTGCAGAGATCTCTGAGATCATCGGCCAGTTTAAGAACGGCGCGGAGAAGATCTATCTGAAGCGCATGGGCCGCACCGATACCGAGCTTTGGTACGATGAGGTGGATTTCTCCAAGACTTCGGTGTTGGTGATCGAATGGACGCACGGCAACAATGCGAACATCGTCGGAGTCGATATTCCGATCCTGCTGAATTCCACGCCGGAAGAAACGAGAGAGCATCGCCGCCTGCGCGGACGTGACGGCAAGACCGACAGCCCGTTCACCACGATGGTTCTCGAGATCGAGCAGAAGCTTTTGGATTCGCAGGCAGACCGCGCGAAGATCATCGTCTCCAAGAGCGGCGAGATCATTTCCTATTCCGAATACAGAGAACTGATGGCGCACCAGCTGTAAGGCGCTGGGACTGTCAATGATGATGAATAAGGAGGCACTGTTATGAATCCGTCGATTTCCTGGGGACCGATGCTGAATGCCTATCCGGACAGCGTAGGGGGAACCTTGTCCGATATCGTCAGCTTTCTTGAACGCCCCGAGATGAAGCATACGTTTTCTTCATTTTATATTCTGCCCAGCCTGTTCAATACCGATCTGGACCGCGGCTTTTCCGTCATCAGCTATGATCTCAATGAATGCCTTGCCTCAAAGGAAGACCTGAAGCGGCTGAAGGATGAGAACATCGATCTGAAGCTGGACTTTATCCTGAACCATGCGTCCGTCCTTTCGCCGATGTTCCAGGATATTCTGGAGAAGGGCGATGAGTCGGAGTACCGCGATTTCTTTATTGACTGGAACAAGTTCTGGGAAGGTCACGGTGAGATGACCGAGGAGGGCTACATCCAGCCCGATCCGGAACTCATCCGCAATATGTTCTTCCGCAAGCCCGGACTGCCGATCCTGATGGTTCGGTTCCCGGACGGGCGCAACGTTCCGTACTGGAACACCTTCTATCAGGAGATCCGCTATCCGCGCCTTGACGCGCAGGATGTGATGAAGGCCGCGCACCTTCAGTATTATGCGGCAGACAAGGTTGCCGCGCTTGTCAACGAAGCGATTGCGAGCGGCAAGAAGCCGTATGAGATCGACTACGGTCCGTTTGAGGCGGCGAAGGAAGCGGTCACGGAACTGCTTGAGAAAGGCCGTAAATATCTCGGCCAGATGGATCTGAATATCCGTTCGGAGAAGGTCTGGGAGCACTACGACCGTACCCTGAAGCAGCTTTCGGAATACGGCGCTTCGATCGCGCGTCTTGACGCGTTTGCCTATGCGCCGAAGGCCGTCGGCGAGCGCAACTTCCTGAATGATCCGGGAACCTGGGATCTGCTGGAGAAGGTCAGACAGCTGGCGGATAAGTACAACGTGACCCTGCTGCCGGAGATCCACGCGAGCTACGGAGAGAAGACCTATGAGCTCGTGGCTTCGAAGGGATATATGGTCTACGATTTCTTCCTGCCGGGACTGTTGATCGATGCGCTGTATAAGGGCGATGCGACCGTGCTCGGACGCTGGGCGAAGGAGCTGATCGATCGGAAGATCCGCACCGTCAACATGCTTGGCTGTCATGACGGGATTCCGCTGCTGGATCTGAAGGGACTGCTGGAGGATGAGCGGATCCAGGAGCTCATCGATACGGTGGTTGGACGCGGCGGTCATGTCAAGGATCTGCACGGCCAGAAGAACGTCTACTATCAGGTCAACGCGACCTATTACAGTGCACTTGGCGAGGATGACCGGGCGATGCTCCTGTCCCGCGCGGTTCAGATGATGATGCCCGGCAAGCCGCAGGTGTGGTATCTTGACCTGTTCGACGGAAAGAATGATTATGAGGCCATGCGCCGTGCCGGAGCCGGCGGTCACAAGGAGATCAACCGCACGAATCTGAGCCCGGAGGACATCGCGGAAGGACTGAAGAAAGAAAACGTGCAGCAGCAGATCGAGCTGCTTCGCTTCCGACACGATTTCAAGGCGTTCGCGCCGGATGCTGAGATGAGTGTCTGTGCGGACGGAGCCGTGCTGGAGCTTTGCTGGAAGAAGGACGGCTATACGGCTTACCTGAAGGCGGATATGAAGGATCACGGATTCTGCCTGAAGGGTACCGATGACAAGGGTGACGTTGTCTTTGAAATGACACAGGCGTAAAAGTCAAATAAAAGCATAAACAAAAACCGAGAGCTTGGATCTTCCAAGGCTCTCGGTTTTTGTTTGGAGGGAGTTATTGAAAAAGCAAACATTCAAGGGGAGTTATTCACCAAGAAGATAACGGACGCCGGGTTCGATGACACTGTTCCAGAAGGTCCAGTTGTGTTCGCCGGGATGTTCTTCGTAGTGATGCTCGATCTCATTTTTTGTAAGGAAGGCCTCAAACGCACGGTTCGGTGCGATGAGGAAATCCTCACTGCCGCAGGAGAGGAAAAGACGGGGAAGGGTGCCGGCTTCTTTGGCTTTCAGCGCGAGCGCCTCCGGATCTTTTTCGCTGCCAAGTACCTTCGAGAGATCACCGAAGGTAGAAACGTAATAGTCGTAATCGGCCATCGGGTTTTTGTCGGTCGGCTTCATCTTATGAAGCTGAGGCTGGATCAAGGCGCTGGAGAGGGCGATGATGCCGCCGAAGCGATCCGGGTGATGAAGGCCGATCGTGAGCGCGCCGCTGCCGCCCATCGAAAAGCCGCCGATCAGGTTGTCCTCCGGCTTGGAGGAAAGATGGAACATGGTCTGGATGAAATCCAGCAGATCGGAGGAGAAGAAACGGTCGTATTTACGGCCGGTTCCTTTCTGATCGACGTAAAAGCTGTTCTCACCGGAAGCCAGCACGATGCAGAGATTGTACTTCGCGGAGAGATCGCGGATCGGGCTTCCGATCAGCCAGTCACGGTAGTTGCCGTTGTAACCGTGAAGCAGATACAGAATTTTGCAGGGGCGCTCATAGTGCGGATTCCCCTTCGTAAACATCAAAGGAGTGTCGGACGGATTCAGGATCAGGATATCGACCGGCCTTGCCAGTGAAACTGAAAAGAAATTCGCTTCGAATAAAGCCATCATGCACCTCCTGCATCAAGTAACCTGATTATAGACAGACTGCCTCGATTCTCACTTTTAATTATCAATGAAGCGGTTTCGAATTTGTGGAGTTTTTCAAAAGGCTTGGCCTCTGCGCTTGCGAAAAAGGGCGGTTCGTAATAGTATTATTATGTGTCGATATGACTTTTCACTGTAGAAATACATTTCATCGAATAAAGGCGGTATCAAAGTGAAATCGTGGAGAAAAACGCTGCTGTTTATGTTGTCGGGCCTGGTGGTGAGTGTCTTGCTGTTCACCAGTGTTTCCTTGATGCATGTATATCGGCAGAATCTGAATGAGGTGCGGAAAGACAAACTGACAGCCGGCGAGCTCTGGACGGAGCAGATGGAGAGCCATCTGAGCGGTGCGCGGAATCAGATCTTTCAGCTGGCGATTTCCATTTTCAATAATGTGGAAGTGCGCTCCAAGAGCCCGTCCATGACTCCGGAAGAACAGCAGACGTACATCACCTCGATGGACGAGATCCTGCAGGCGAACAAGGATCTTACGTATTTTTTTATTCTGGATTCGGAATCCATGATGATGCTGATCCGGGCCCAAAACGGTGCCGTAACCGGACTTCAGACGCTGGAAGCGAAAACCTATCTTCGAACGGCGGACCTGCCGCTCTCAAGCATCGCGGAGACGGTCTGGAATGTCGTCAAGATCAATGATCATATTTACCTGAACCATAATATTCGGATGGGAAAATACATTATCGGCGCGTTTGTCGGTTCGGACACCCTTCGGTCATTCTCGAACGTGAGCGCTCACGGGGGAACGGTCGACAATATCTATGTGGCGACCGATGATCATCTTCTGCGTCTTTTGGGAGACGGGAAGCAGGAGATCGCCAATGATGAAGAGGGAAAAAAGTACATTCAGGCTCATTTTGAGGTGGCTGAGGTTCCGACCGAGATGGTCGAGGGAGAGATCATGCTTCTCTCCGATAAGCTCTCCCTGCTGGACGTGCTGTCGGATATCAGCGTCGTGCTGATTCTGCTGGGAATCTGGATCATCTTCTATCTGCTTCTGATAATCCATCGCCTCAATCAGATGATCACAAAGCCGACCGAGACGGTCCTTGAGGCGATCGAGAATTTCGGTAAAGGTCACATGGACCAGCGGATCGACGGCGATGCCGGTTCGACAGAGTTTGCGACCGTGTATCGAGCGTTTAACGAGATGGGATCGCAGATCGAGGATCTGAAGATCGAGGCGTACGAGAACAAGGTGAGGGAGCAGAGCGAAGAGCTGAACCGCCTCCGCGCGCAGATCATGCCGCACTTCTACCTGAACGCGATCAATACCGTCGCGAACATGACCTACGCGAACGACAACGAAGGGATCCGTACCTACATCGGTTCACTTGCCAAATACATGCGGTACATGATGAACCTGAAGGATAAAACCGTTACGCTCGGGCAGGAGCTGGATCATATCAGCAATTATCTGGAAATGCAGAAGATCCGTTTCCCGAATTCCGTTGACTTCTTTATCCTGTGCCCGGATTACCTGCGCAACCGGGACATCCCATATCTGCTGCTGTTCACGCTCGTGGAGAATACGATCAAGCATGCGATGGATCTGTATTCCACGCTGGAGCTGCTGATCCAGTGCGAAGAGTATGAGACCGAGAACTTCAAGGGAATCCGACTGGTGGTCGAGGACAACGGCCCCGGATTTACCAAGGAGGTCATGGAAACGTATCTGGATCCCAACCGGATCCCGAAGGTGAAAGAGCATATCGGCCTTTCGAACGTGATCCGTACACTGCAGCTGACCTATCACCGCAGCGATCTTCTTCGGCTTTCCAATTCGATCACCGGAGGAGCGCATGTGGAGCTTTTGATCCCCGATGAGGAAACGGAAGAGCAGGTCTCTCCTGAAGGGGAAAACCATTCGAGAGAAGGAGGCAAAACGGCATGAAGATTTTGATCTGTGACGACGATATTTCGACCGTAAGCGTGCTGGAGCATCAGATCGACTGGGAGAAAAAAGGAATCGACAAGGTACTCACGGCTTACAACGGCAAAGCCGCGATCGAGATCGTCAAGGAAGAAAGGCCGGAGCTGGTGATCTGCGATATCGGCATGCCTCAGGTCTCCGGGATCGAGGTCCTGAAATACATTCATCAGAATGGGATCCTGTGCGCGTTTTCGTTCCTGACAAGCTATGAAAGCTTTTCCTACGCACAGGAAGCCATCCGCTACGGGGCTGTCAACTATCTGACCAAGCCGTTTGAGCTCGATGATGTGGAAGAGGCGGTCGGCAGCATGATCGATTATGTGCTGGCGGAGATGGAAAAGAGTCAGGCAACGCGCATCATTGCCACGGAAACGAATCATCTGCTGCGTGCGCTCAGAGACGGGTACTATGGAGCGGACAAAGCAATGATCGATGACGCGCTGAGGCGGCACCAGGTCCCGCTGAATGCGGACAGCCGGTTTGTGATCGTCAGTGTGATCGCGGACACGACAAAGGTGAAGGATAAGGATTGGGATCAAAGCCTGCTCAGGCACAGCCTGCGCAACATGGCGCAGGAGGTGATCGCGGATCAGCGCGATTTCTCGACCATGGTCATCGACCCGGATGAAACCTACGATATCCTGCAGATCTTTGTCCCGGAGGATCGTTTTTCGGAGGTCTCCCTTGTCAGACGATGCTCCTCCTTTGTTCAGCTTTGTATCCAGAATCTTTCCATCCAGCCGGTCTGCCTGATCGGGGAGGGCATGTCGCTGCATCAGGCGGCTGAGGTCGGCCTGATGCTGAAAAACCGGATCGAGTCCCTGCGGATGCAGACCGGAAAGGTCTTTACGCTCAGCGAGCTGGATAAAAAGCGGGATGAAGTGCATGATGTGCTGGATCAGGAGACCGTGCACAGCTTTATTCGGACAAGAGATAAGAGCGGTTACATGAGCCTGATCGGTGAGAAGGCTCAGCGAGCGGCTGCCGGTATTCAAAAAGGAGACAGCGGGATCCAGCAGCTGCATCATGATCTGATGCAGGCCTTCTATTCCTGCCTGAGTGACAACCACATTCAGGCGCACAGTCTGTTTGAAAAATCGGTCATGCGGGAGCTGAACCGTCACGCCGAGCGATCGGTTTTCGATTTTGTCAAGTTTGCTTCCTATCTGTACGACGCATCGCTGGAGGCGCTGCAGCAGATCGACGCTTCCTCGGATATTATCAGTACCGTCAAACAGTACATGAAAGATCACTTCAGAGAAGACATCGACCGCGGCGACATTGCGGCCGTCGCCTTTATCACGCCGAACTATCTTTCCAAGCGGTTCCGTGCGGAGACCGGCATGAGCCTGAGAGAGTATATCAACAAGCTTCGGATCGATGATTCAAAGCGAATGCTGCTGACGACCTCGCTTCCGATCTCCACGATCGCGATGGAAGTGGGATTTGGCAATATCTCGTATTTCTCGACTGTTTTCCGGAAGCATACCGGAATCAGCCCGATCGAGTGGAGGGAGAACCCTGCACTGAGGGAAGAGGCGGCAGGCAGACAGACCGAGGCGGAAAAGGCAGGAGACGAGGATGAGTAAAATCAAGGAATCGCTTCAGAAAGATCTTGCGACGTTCAAAACGCTGGATAAAACAGAGAAGCTTCATTTTATATGGGATTACTATAAGATCCCGCTGTTTGTCATCGGCATGCTGCTTTTGATCCTCGTGACTCAGCTGGTGTATTCGATGGGGAAGGGCAAGGACGCGGTGTATGTGATCCTTGTCAACGCCAATGATGTCGAGAGCGATCTGTTTGACCGGTATCTGGAAGCGGAGACCGATCTGAATATGAAACAATACCGGGCTGATGTGACGACCTCGTATCAGTTTTACCCGGAGGAGGATCTTGCGGCGGAGGTGAACCGAACCACGATCGAAGTGCTCGGCACTTCCTTCGCGATCGGAGATTTGGATGTGCTGGCAGGAAGCCAGGACTTGATCGACCGCTACGCGGCCATGAATGCGTTCGTGGATCTGAGGCTCCTGATCGACCATGATCTTCTGGAGGCGAGAGAAGAGGATATCTACTACTATACGAACGATAACGGTGATACGATCGCGGCCGGCATCTGGCTTAGGGCAGGAAGCGGGATCCGTCAGGCCGGATATTATTCGGAAGACGTATTGATTTCGGTCGCGTCGAACGCGGCCAATCTGGATAACGCGCTGGCCATTGTGAGAAGTGTACTAAAAGAAGAACCGTAACGGTTCTTCTTTTTTGCTTTTTTGTACTTTTTTGAAAACAAGACGATAAAAAATAAAAAGACATTATACGCCATTAATGAGAAAATCATACTATCAAAAAGCAGGGGCATTGACCCCTATGTTCTCAACAGGAGGAGAAAGCTATGAAGAAAGTTATCTGCTTGCTGCTGGTTCTTGCCATGGCGATCGGAATGGTTGGCTGTTCCAATAACGCAGGCAACAACAACAGCAATGGCGGAAGCTCAGACGAAGTCTATGAAGTCGTTCTGAAGTTCCCCACCATGATGACGATCCCCAATGATGAAGCGATCAAGGACGTTCAGGACGCCATCAACGCTTACATCAAGGACGAGCTCGGCATCACCGACATGACCCTGAGAATTGACTTCCAGTCGCTGTTCACCTACACGACGGATATCAACATGGGCCTTGCTTCCAAGGAAAAGATGGACATCATCTTTACCGGTGACCTTCCGACCGCTGTTTCCAACGGTTACCTCACCGATCTGACCCCTTACCTTGACAACGAGATGGCTGGTGCTAAGGCTGTCATCGAGGACTGGCTTGACTGCGGTACCATCAACGGTACGGTTTACGCCATCCCCTGCTACAAGGGACAGGTTCTTTCCTGGAAGTACATCTACAACACCGAGTACACCGATGGTGTCTACGACATGACCAAGGTTAAGAGCCTTGAAGACCTCGACGAGTGCTTCGCAGCTCTGAAGGCCGCTTATCCGAACGAGTACTTCGGCGTTTACACCAACCAGTATCCGACCCTGAAGTGCTTCGAGGATCATACCTCCGTTATCGGCACCTACTTTGCAACCGTAGGCGACAGCACCCAGCTTGTCAACTACTTCACCACCGATGCTTACAAAGAAGGCATCGCAATGGCGTACAAGCATCGTCAGCTTGGCTACGTTGATCCGGAAGGCTCCACCAATACCCAGAGCCATGACGCACTCGTTATGAGCGGCGCTTGCAAGGGCGTTATCATGGGTCATGCTTACAGCATCGACACCATCAACAAGATGTTCACCGGCAACAACTCCTACGGCGCTACCTTCGAGTCCGTACAGATTGCTACCTCTGACATGACCACCAACACCCTGACCTACGGTATTCCTTACACCTCCGAAGATCCGGCTAAGGCTGCCCGCATGATGAACCTGATCTGGACCGATGAATTCATCGCTTCCACCCTGATCTACGGCCTTGAAGGCGTATCCTACGTTTGGAACGAGGATCATACCTCCATCGAGTATCCGGAAGGCCTGTCCATGGACACCGTTCCGTACACCGCTCTGTACACCTGCGGTGCTTTCGGTAACCAGTTCCTGCTGTACGGCATGGACCAGAACACCTCCGAAGCTGATAAGGCCTTCATGCTTGAGCTGATCCAGAACGCTTGGTATCCGCCGCTGTTCGGTTTCATTCCGGATAGCACCAACGTGGCTACCCAGGTCGCAGCGATCAACAACGTTTACACCCAGTACAACAACTCCCTGACCTACGGCGACGTCGATCCGGAAGTGTATCTGCCGGAGTTCCTGAAGGCTCTGGAAGAAGCTGGTATCAACGATGTTATGGCTGAGTATCAGAGACAGGTCGACGAGTGGCTTGCCAACAAGTAAGTTTCACTCAAATCGGTTGGAGCATTCAATCTGACTGAAGAGAAACGTGGAATGCAGGCTTCGGCCTGCATTCCACCTTCCTGTAAAGGCTAAACGAAGAAAGGCTTATGTCGGGCCGGGAAAACCTCATAGGTTTTTCGGGCCGGGCACAAACCCGTACAAGGAAAGAAAAGGAGACACAAAATGGCAAAGACGCAGCAGCCGGTCTCGGCTTACGACGATTTGCTGGCGATGAAGAAGAAGGAGAGAAGAAAAGCGGATTTCCAACGGCTCCTGCCGCTGTATCTGATGATGCTTCCCGGACTTCTGTATCTGGTAGCCAACAATTACCTCCCGATGTTCGGTATTCTGATCGCCTTCAAGAAGGTTGACTTCTCAATCGGTATCTTCAGGAGCCCCTGGGTATGGTTTGACAACTTTGAGTTCCTGTTCAAGACGAAGGACGCGTACATCATGATCCGCAACACGCTGCTGTACAACATCGTGTGGATCGCGATGGGCATGGTGATCTCGGTTTCGATCGCCATCTGCATGGCTGAAATTTCCAGCCGCGGCGCCGCGAAGGTGATTCAGCCGATCATCTGCTTCCCGTCGATGGTCAGTGCCGTTATCCTTTCCTACATCGTTTATGCTTTCCTGAGCAACACCTACGGTTTCATCAATACCAACGTGATCCCGAACAGCCCGATCAACTGGTATATGAAAGCGAAATACTGGCCGATCATCCTGACGATCGTCCACTTCTGGCAGAGCAGTGGTCAGAGCTCCATCATTTACATGGCCAGCATCGGCGGTATTGATAAGAGCCTCTATGAGTCCGCAAGACTGGACGGTGCCACCAAGCTCCAGCAGATCCGCTACATTACGCTTCCGCTTTTGAAGCCGATGATCACGCTGATGCTGCTGATGTCGATCGGACGTATCTTCAACTCCGATTTCGGTATGTTCTACCAGGTTCCTCTGAACTCCGGCCTTCTGACAAGCACCACCCAGACCATCGATACCTACGTTTACCGAGCCCTGCTCGAGATGAACAACATCGGTATGTCTTCGGCGGCTTCCGTGTTCCAGGCCATTCTGGGATTCATTCTGGTTATGGGTTCGAATGCGCTGGTGCGCAAGGTTGACCCGGACAACGCTTTGTTCTGATAGGAGAGAGAGCCATGGCAAAAGACGAAGTTTATGTAAAGCCGAAAATCAAGGACGAGCGCGGTTTCCACAACGTAGCGATGGTCCTGATGATTCTGCTGGCGATCTACAGTGTTCTTCCTTTCTTCCTGATGCTGTCGATTTCTCTGTCTTCGGAGGCATCGCTGTCACTGCAGGGTTACCATTTCATTCCAAAAGAATTCTCCACGGCAGCGTACAGCTACCTGTGGGCGAAGCGTATGACGATCGGCCGCTGCTACCTGCTGACGATCCTTGTTACGGTCGTCGGTACGGTCTCCAACCTGGTCCTGACCTCGCTGTTCGCTTACCCGCTGAGCCGTCAGGATTTCAAACAGCGCAACCTCTTCGCGTTTATCCTGTTCTTCACGATGCTGTTTAACGGCGGTCTTACCGCAAGCTACATCATCTGGACGCAGATCTTCCACATCAAGAACACGATCTGGGCGCTGATCCTTCCCGGCGGTCTGATGGGCGCGATGAACGTTCTGATGGTCCGCAATTACTTCAACGCCAATATTCCGTACGCGATCATCGAGGCAGCCCGCATCGACGGTGCCACCGATATGCGTATCTACACCGGAATCATGCTTCCGCTGTCCAAGCCGGTTCTGACGACGGTCGGCCTGTTCGCCGCCCTCGGCTACTGGAACAACTGGACCAACGGTCTGTACTACATCACCAGCACCAAGCT
>ONYR01000149.1 GCA_900322165.1 uncultured Eubacteriales bacterium | reverse complement strand
TGATCTTTGTGCCGCTGATTCCGCTGTCGATCGTCGTGGTGATGAAGATCGCCAAGCGGCTGCTCAATAAGTACTGGAGTCTGTACGCGGAGCTCGGTGACAGCTTCCTTGAAAACCTGCAGGGCATGACAACGCTGAAGATCTATCAGGCGGATGGGGCCAAGGCGGAGGAAATGGACAAGGAAGCCGATCATTTCCGCCGGGTCACGATGAAGGTGCTGACCATGCAGCTGAATTCCACCTCGGTCATGGATATCATGGCCTACGGTGGGGCGGCGGTCGGCATGGTGACGGCCCTTTCGCTTTTCCTTGCAGGGACGATCACGATTGCGGAGACCTTGATGGTGATTTTGCTTTCGGCGGAATTCTTCCTGCCGATGCGGGTGCTCGGGTCGTATTTCCACATCGCGATGAACGGCATGGCCGCGAGCGACAAGATCTTCCGCCTGCTGGATCTTCCGGAGGAAGAGAGCGGCGAGGAAGAGCTCGAAGCCAAGGCTTACCCGATCGCGATGGAGAACGTGCATTTTGCTTACGAAAAGAATAAAGAGATCCTGAAAGAGATCGACCTGATGATTCCCTCCGGTGCGAGGGTCGGGCTTGTCGGTGTTTCGGGATGCGGAAAGAGTACCGCAGCCGGAATTCTTGCCGGGCGGAACAAAGGCTATGAGGGCTCGATCAGGATCGGAGATACCGAACTTCGTGAAGTGTCGGAGCGCTCGCTCTTACAGACGATCGCGATGGTAGGCTCAAAAGCACACCTGTTTAAAGGAACGGTGCGTGAAAACCTGCTCGAGGCAAAGCCGGACGCAAGCGATGAGGAGCTTTGGACCGTGCTGGAAAAGGTGCAGCTGAAGGATTTCCTCGGCGAACAGCAGGGACTCGACACGGAGCTTTTGGAAAACGCGGGAAATCTCTCCGGCGGGCAGGCACAGCGACTGGCACTCGCCAGGGCGCTGCTGTATGATGCGCCGGTCATGATCTTTGACGAAGCTACCTCCAACATCGACGCGGAGAGCGAAGAGGCGATCATGGACGTCATTCGCTCGCTTGAAGGAAAGAAAACCGTGCTCCTGATCTCACACCGCCTTTACAATGTAGCCGATGCCGACCGGATCGTGCTCCTGGAGGACGGAAAGGTCAAGGATGCGGGCACACAGGACGAACTGATGAAGCGGCGCGGTGCATACGCGAAACTGTATCTGAAACAGCGAGAGCTGGAAGAATATGCGGCAAAACCAACCTCCGCTGCAAGGAGGCTGACACTCGAGCACGAAGAGAAAGTTACCGCTGAAGAAAAACGAAAAGCGTATCTGGCTCAGTTCTCCCGAAGACAGGAGGACGATCCCAGCGAAGAAAACGAGCCTTCCGGCACTTCCCGCCGATCCGGCCTTGCGATCATGCGCCGCCTGATCAAGCTTGTCAAACCGCTGTCCGGAGTTATGATCCTGGCAGTCGTACTCGGCGTGATCGGGTTCGGCTGTGCGATCTTCCTCAGCATTCTCGGAACACAGGTGCTGCAGAATCATCTGCGCGTAAGCACGCTTGCCGGTGTCACGCTGATGTTTAAGGACGGATTCATGGGCAGCATGGCCGCCTCGGTGCTGATGGGGACGATGATCGCCATCGCGGTGCTGCGTGGCGTGTTCCACTATGCGGAGCAGTACTGCAATCATTTCATTGCTTTCAAACTGCTGGCGCTGATTCGCCACAAGGTCTTTGCGGCGCTTCGCAGGCTCTGCCCGGCCAAGCTCGAAGGCCGCGACAAGGGCGATCTGATCTCGCTTTTAACCACGGATATTGAACTGCTCGAAGTGTTCTACGCGCATACGATCTCGCCGATCGCGATCGCGGTGCTCGTTACGCTGCTGATGGTCATTTTCATCGGCCACTATCATTATCTGATGGGACTGACCGCGCTCTGCGGTTATCTTGTTATCGGTGTCGTGATTCCGCTCGTGAACGGAAAACTGACGAAGGATAAGGGCATGCACTTCAGAGAGGCGTTTGCTTCTCTGACGGCATTCGTGCTTGATGCGCTGCGCGGACTCGATGAGTCGATCCAGTTCGGCTCCGGTGAGAAACGGAAAGAGATGATCTCGGACAAGTCGGTGGAGCTGGCAGCGATGCAGAAAGAGCTGTCCGATAAAGCAGGCACGCAGCGAGCCGTAACAAGCGCGATGGTTCTGCTGTTCTCCGCGATCATGCTGTTGGTTTCCCTGTACCTGTACGGAACCGGAGCGGTCGGCATTGAAGCCGTCCTTACGGGCACGATCGCGATGATGTCTTCCTGCGGACCGGTCGTAGCGCTTTCCGGCCTGTCAAACAACCTCAACCAGACACTCGCGAGCGGTGAGCGAGTCCTGCGCATCCTCGAAGAAGATCCGAAGGTGGAGGAAGTGGAAGGCGAGGGGAAACTCAAATTCGAGGGTGCAGCGCTCGAGAATGTGAGCTTTGCCTATGAGGAAGAAAAGATCCTTGACCATGACTCCCTCACGATTGAAAAAGGCACGATCCTCGGCATCCACGGGAAAAGCGGAAGCGGAAAATCAACGATCCTCAAGCTCCTGATGCGCTTCTGGGATGTGGATGGCGGCGAAGTCGTGATCAGCGGAAAGAACATTAAGACGATCCCGACGGCCTCACTGCGCGGCGCAGAAGCGTACGTAACGCAGGAGACTGAGATGTTCACGGGAACGATCGCTGACAATATCCGCATCGGGCGCCTCGACGCATCGCAGAAGGAGATCGAGACCGCAGCGGCGAAAGCATCGATCGCGGAATGGATCGAATCGCTGCCGGACGGCTACGAGACCAAGGTCGGTGAGCTCGGTGATACGCTCTCGAGCGGTGAGAAGCAGCGCATCGGACTGGCGAGAGCGTTCCTTCACAAAGCCCCGCTGATGCTGCTTGATGAGCCGACAAGCAATCTCGATTCACTGAACGAAGCGGTGATTCTGAAGGCATTGAAGGAATCGATGCCGGACAAGACAGTCGTTCTGGTTTCGCACCGCGCATCGACCATGAACATCGCAGACACGATCGTTCAGATGGACGAGAGCCGAGTGTCGTGAGAACGCAGGCGACATTCATGATACATTGGAAGGGATCCGGATTGTTCCATAACAATCCGGCCTTTCTTTTAATTCGATAAAAATATGGTGATCCGAATGAAAAAGAATTGAAGCGGTCTTTCGGTATATGATACAATATCACTCAGTGTTTTGGATCCCCGCGCATAGGCGGGCTGGAAGAGGGAGTTTATTATGGAAATCGGATTTGATAACGACAAATATCTTAAGATCCAGTCGGAGAGAATTCACGAGCGGATCAGTCAGTTCGGCGGCAAGCTGTATCTGGAATTCGGCGGCAAGCTGTTCGATGATTATCACGCGTCAAGAGTGCTGCCGGGATTTCATCCCGATTCCAAGATCACGATGCTCAAGGAGCTCAAGGATGAGGCGGAGATCGTGATCGTAATCAATGCGGCGGATATTGAGAAGAACAAGGTGCGCGGCGACCTTGGTATTACTTACGATGCGGATGTGCTGCGCCTGATCGATGCGTTTACGTCGAACGGACTGTACGTCGGAAGTGTGGTGCTGACCCGCTTTGCGGAGCAGCCGGCCGCGGTAGCGTATGAAAAGCGTTTGAAGGCGCTCGGACTGCGGGTCTACCGTCATTATCCGATCGCCGGATATCCTTCGAACGTTTCGCTGATCGTCAGCGATGAGGGATATGGAAAGAACGATTATATCGAAACGACGAGACCGCTTGTCGTTGTGACCGCGCCCGGCCCCGGGAGCGGCAAAATGGCAACCTGTCTCTCGCAGCTGTATCATGAAAACAAGCGCGGAACCAAGGCCGGCTATGCGAAGTTCGAGACCTTCCCGGTCTGGAACCTTCCGCTGAACCATCCGGTCAACCTGGCTTATGAGGCGGCGACCGCGGATCTGGACGATGTCAACATGATCGATCCGTGGCATCTGGATGCGTACGGCACGATGGCGATCAACTACAACCGTGACGTCGAGATCTTCCCGGTGCTGAACGCGACGTTCGAGAAGATCCAGGGTGAGTCTCCCTACAAGTCTCCGACCGACATGGGCGTCAACATGGTTGGCTTCTGCATCTCCAACGATGATGTCTGCAAACGTGCGTCCCGTCAGGAGATCATTCGCCGCTATTTCGCGGCTCGCTGCGAAAGCCGCAAGGGCAATCAGGCGGAGATGATCGCGGACCGCATCGATATTCTGATGAAAAAAGCGGCCATCAGCCTTTATGAGCGTCCGGTTGTCAGTGCGGCCAATGTCAAGGCGGAGGAGACCGGTGCTCCGGCGGCGGCGATCCGCATGGACGACGGGGCGATCCTGACCGGCAAGACTTCACAGCTTCTCGGCGCTTCCTCAGCCATGCTGCTGAACGCGCTGAAATATCTGGCGGGGATCGATGATAAGATCAACCTGATCTCGCCGGAGATGATCATTCCGATCAAGGAACTGAAGGTGAACTACCTCGGATCCAACAGCTCGCTGCTGCACTTAAATGAGCTGCTGATCCTGCTTTCGATCGCGTCGCTGTCCGATAAGTACGCGAAGGAAGCCATCGACCAGCTTCCGCGTCTGAGAGGCCTTGAGGTGCATTCCTCCGTCATCCTTTCTCAGATCGACGAGGGCGTTTTCAAACAGCTCGGGATCAATCTGACCTGCGAGCCGAAATATGAAACCAATAAACTCTACCATGCCTGATCAAACCCCCAAATATCTGGACGTCATTGTCAGTCAGGAAGCGCTGGGACAGTTTGCGCGCTTCGAGATCACACTTGAGGACCTGCTTGGGACGAGAGACGTAACCCGCGTGAAGGTGATGGTTACCAAGCCGTACAAGGTCACACCCGAGGACATCGGCGCCGCGGCGAAAGCGATGATCCTTCGCTCCACGACCGGCGATGAATTCTGGTATGACTGGTACCGTGGCTTTTCGGACGATGTGCCGGAGGTCGCGGATGCGCTTTCGATGCCGGAGATCCCGGAGGACGAGGAGGCGGAGCTTGAACTCCTGCTTCCCATCGATGATACCTCCTGCCTCCTGTACTGTTTTGAACGCCTGGATGAGATCGCGGAGGTCATGGAGCAGAACCGGGACGCCTGCGTCAAGGATGTGTGTCCGCTTGGCGAGCTTATCGAGATGGCGGATCTCGTGCGCCGCAATGAAGGGAAACCGATCGCGGAGATGACCTTCCCGGACAGCATTAAGCGTGAGTTCATCGTAGCGGCGGATGCCGTGCTGGAGTCAAAACCGATTCCTGAGGAATACCTTTCGCTGTTCCGCCGGTTTACCGATGAGCTGGTGGCAAGGGATGACTATACCGCTACCGTGATCAAGGGCTATCATCTCTACGGCGGTTCCGATGCGTTTGCGTGTGACTGGGGAGGAGCGTGCGCGCTTCTGGAGAGGGCCTTTGTCAAAACAAAGGACCCGGAGATCGCCAATGCGCTCGGTTATATCTACTTCTCAGGTGCGTCGAACAACGGAGCACCGCAGTATCCGAAAGCGTTTCAGCTGTATTCCTTCGGAGCGAACAACGGGATCATTGAGTCCACGATCAAGCTGGCGGAGATGTATGCCGGAGGTCTTGGGACCTTCCGCAGCCCGTCGACCGCGTTCTTTATGTACTCGGGACTGTTCGAGGAGCTGAGACAGGATTTCATCGGCGGAGACTACGAGGGCAAATTTGCAGAGGTCGCGTACAAAATGGCACGGGCGCTCGAGACCGGCAACGGCTGTGAGCGCAACCCGCTTTTAAGCTATTGTCTGTATCTGGAGGCGGAGGCTGCCGTCACCTACCGTGAGGCTTATCATTTCCTTGGAGACGGACAGCTCAGCGGGCTGATCCGGGATGGCCTGGAGGCAATGGAGAAAGAAATGCGGGTCCGCCGCGAAAAGAGCTTTATCACTCCGGTGCCGACCATGCTGCAGCTGTTGTGCGCGGAGGGACCGCTTCAGATCGAGCTGAAAAAGATCGCAGCGAAAAAGTCCGTGCCGGAGTCTGTCCGCATCGTGGCAAAACGCCCGAAATCATCGCTCTCATCCGAGGCGGATCCAATGCTCGTGCTCGTGCCGGAGATCGGTTACTGCACTCTGCAGGATGCGCTGTCCTTGACGGCGATCGGGCCTTATGAGCTGATTACGAAGAAGACCGGACCGTTCACGGTTACGGATATCGAGCTTCAGGAAGCAAGCGGAGCGATCGTTTTCTATGAGCACGGGGAGGAAGCGGCTTATCTTAAGGCATCTGCCTTTGAATTCAGATTATCCAAAATCAACACGCCTAAGCTAATATCGCGTATTTGATCAAACAGATTTATTTCCATTTTTGTGATATTGAAAACGCGATGAAGTCTTTCTTTTTGACAGAATCTATGATAAGATGAAGTGAGGTTATTCGATCATTTGATAATTATGATCGATATGTCATGAAGAAGACGAGGTGTTACCATGGAATATAATAACGATCTTGTTGCGGGCAAGCTGCGCCGCTGGGAACGCTATTTGGAAAACTATCATCTGCCCAAGTGGGAGGAGATCCCGAATCTTGGACTCTACATGGAGCAGGTGATCGCGCTGCTGAAGCAGTATCTTGACTACCTTCCTCCCGAACTGAAGGAAGAGCAGTTTATCACATCCGCGACGATCAACAACTATGTGCGCATGAAGGTCATGCCCGGCCCGGAGAAAAAACGTTATTACCGGATCCATATCGCCTACCTTCTGATCATCTGTTCCCTGAAGCAGGGACTGAGTCTGGCGTTGATCCAGAAGATCATTCCCATCGACATTGAGGAGGCGGAGGTGCGCCGCATCTACGAAAACTATATCGATACCCACCAGCAGTCTGCGTTGTATTTTATCAGCCATGTGCGTCTGTTTGCAGGAAAGATCCTGAACCATTCCGACGCCCCGGATTTCGCGGTCGACAGCACGGATCAGCTGATCGTGGAAAGTGCGGTCATCGGCAATCTGTGCCGGCTGCTGGCAGAGAAGCTGATGCTCCTTGAAGGGAAAAACCTCGAGGACGGCGGCAGCATCGAGATCGAGCGCCGGTAACGAAGAAGCATTGAAGGAGTCTGTCATGCAATTATATAACACGCAAACCAAAACGATCGATGAGTTCGTGCCGGTCAACGGCAACCGCATCAATATGTATACCTGCGGCCCGACCGTCTACCACTTTGCTCATATCGGCAACCTGCGCAGCTATATCTGCGAGGACGTGCTTGAAAAGTTCCTGCGCTACGCAGGCTACGATGTGCGCCGCGCCATGAACATCACGGACGTCGGCCATCTGACGAGTGACGCGGATACCGGCGAGGATAAGATGCTCAAGGGCGCGAAGCGTGAGCACAAAACGGTCATGCAGATCGCGCAGTTTTACACCGATGCGTTCTTCGAGGACTGCCGAAAGCTCAACATCAAAAAACCGGAGATCGTCGTTCCCGCAACCTCGATCGTCGATGAGTTCATCAGGGTCATCGAAGTCCTGATCGAGAAGGGCTACGCCTACAAAGCCGGTCCCAACGTCTACTTTGATACGTCTAAGGTCGAAAACTATTACTCGCTGACCGGACATGATGAAGACCGTCTGATGGTCGGTGTGCGCGATGATGTCGAAGAAGACACCAACAAGCGCAACAAGAGCGATTTCGTGCTCTGGTTTACCCAGTCCAAGTTCGAGGATCAGGCGCTCAAATGGGACAGCCCGTGGGGCGTCGGTTATCCCGGCTGGCACATCGAATGCTCCTGCATCTCCATGAAATACCTGGGTGAATACCTTGATATTCACTGCGGCGGTGTAGACAATATCTTCCCGCACCACACCAACGAGATCGCGCAGAGCGAAGCCTACCTTGGCCACAAATGGTGCCGTCACTGGTTCCACGTTCAGCATCTGAACGATAACGGCTCGAAGATGGCGAAATCCACCGGCAACATCCTGACGGTCTCCGTGCTGGAGAGCAAGGGCTACGATCCGCTTGTCTACCGCATGTTCTGCCTGCTTTCCCATTACCGCAAGCCGCTGGAGTTCAGCTACGATGTCCTCGACAATGTCAAGAACACGTACCAGAAGCTCCTGCAGCGCATCGCGAACCTGAAAGAGGAGGGCGAAGTCAACGCCGATCAGCTTGCCGCCTACCATCAGAAGTTTGTCGACACCGTCGGCTACGACCTCAACACGGCCAGCGGTATCACGCTGCTGTACGACATGCTGAAGGACGAGGAGCTTAACGACGCAACCAAGCTTGCGATCGCGGAAGACTACGACAAGGTTCTCTCCCTCGACCTCACCAAGCTTCGCAATCAGGAAGAAGCCGCGGTCGATGAAGACCTGAAAGCCTACGTCGAAGAAAAGATCGCCGAGCGCAAAGCCGCCAAGAAAGCCAAAGACTTTGCCACCGCCGACGCGATCCGCGAAGAACTCGCCGCCAAAGGCATCCGCATCAAAGACACCAGAGAAGGAACGATCTGGGAAGTCATGTAATT
>ONYR01000147.1 GCA_900322165.1 uncultured Eubacteriales bacterium | reverse complement strand
TTTCGTATTATCCTTCCTGTTTGCGCAAATGTTTCGAGCATATTTTCTTGCTTTATATTCTTCTTTTCAGCCTTGCGAATCGAATTCAAATGCCCTATACTATTCCTGATACCCTCGCTTCTGACATTGGCGACGGGTTACGAGGTGTTGTTTTGTTACTCACGGATTTGAACTTTCTGGTCCGGTTTTTACCGGTTCTCATATTATTGTACTACCCCATCGGCTCACTCTTCGGAAAAGGACGCTGGGCCGTCGTTTACCGGCAGATCCTGCTTTTGATCGGATCCTTCCTGATCGTCGGGCTCGGCGATCTTCTCTCGCTCCTCATTCTGTGCGGATTCTGCCTTGTGAACTACCTCATCGGTCTGTGGATCGATCACTACCCTAAACCATACCGCCCGATGTATGCGGCTCCCGTCTCGCCGATCGTTTACTCGACCGGCCGAAAAGCCGTGCTTCTGATCGGTCTTTTGGTTGATTTGTCTCTGCTTTTGGTTTTCAAGTTCCGAAAACATCTTCCGCTTGGCATCAGCTATTACGTGTTTACCGGCATATCCTATCTTGCCGACGTTTACCGCGGGAAAAACGCTGACCGATCGCCACTGCGTGTGTTCCTTTATCTGAGCTTCTTCCCGAAGTTCCTTCAGGGACCGATCACACGCTATTCTGAGATGGAACGCGAGCTTTGCGCTTCCACCGTGCAGCCGATTCCTTATGAACGCATCGAGCACGGTCTCGAGGTTTTTATTCTCGGACTCTCGTTCCAGACACTGCTTGCCTCCCGGCTTGGCAACCTGTGGCATACGGTCTGGACCTACGGTCCTTACGGCATCGGCACCGTCACCGCCTGGTGGGGCGCGTGGGGCTACTCCATGCAGCTCTACTATGATTTTCTCGGCTACACGATGATGGCGCTCGGCCTTGCAGAGATCCTCGGTTTCACGCTGCCGGACAACTTCGACGCGCCCTACGCCTCCCGGACCATGAGCTCCTTCTGGCGCCGGTGGCACATCACACTCGGCAAATGGTTCCGCGACTATATCTATATCCCCCTCGGCGGAAGCCGTCACGGCACGTTCCGCATGATCCTCGCGCTCTTCCTGACCTGGGCCGCTACGGCCGTCTGGCACGGGATCGGCTGGAACTTTCTCATCTGGGGCGGATTCCTGTTTATCATTCTGCTGATTGAAAAGCTCACCTACGGCAAGGCATTGGAAAAATCTTTCTTCGGCCACATCTACATGTTCATTCTCATCCCGGTGATGTGGATGATCTTCCGCATCGCGGACCTTAAGCAGCTGCTCGACTATCTCGCCCGCATGTTCTACCTCCCGGTCGGGAGTGAAACGTTTGCAACGATGCCGTCCCCGCTCAACATCATGTCTTCGCTGATCGGGCCGACCTGGTGGGTGATGCTCCTTTCCGTTTTCTTTGCTACGCCTTACCCGAAACAGTGGTTTGAGCGCTTCCATCGAAGCTGGATCGTGCGCCTGATGCTTCTTGCCCTGTTCATTTTGTCGATCCGGCAGATCTCCCTCAACGGAAGCAATCCGTTTATGTATCTCGAGTTCTAAACCCTCACAAAGGAAATCCTCATGACGTCCAATAAATCGAAAGGCCTCGAAGCCTTTATCACCAAATGCCCGCTTGGCGCGCTCCTGATCCTGCTCGTGCTCGTCCTGTCGGTCGCCGGCCTGATCCGGCAGATCACGGTCCAGAAAACGGTCGACCTCACGCTCGAGGCCGGCGAGACTCCGTACATCGCCTCCGCCTTCAAAGAGCCCATCAAGATCCAGCACCCACTCTACGTCGTCAACCTCCCTGACCCGCCCGAAAAACCCGATCCCACCTACGATCCCCTTGAACAGGGCTACCGCCTGATTCCGCCAGAAGACAGCTCGGAAGAAACCTCGGACGGTGAAAATTCAGAAGGGACGGAAGGCGAAACCTCCGAAAGTTCGGAAGGCGAAAACGCCGAAAGTTCAGAAGGCGAAAACGCCGGTGAATCGGAAGGTTCTGAAACGGCCGAAGGCTCCGATAATTCCGGCAGTTCGGACGATGAACGCAAGGAAGAAAAGGAAGCCAGTGAGGAAAGCGAAGAAGGCGATGACCATTCATCCGAATCCATCTGGAACCCCTTCCGCGATGAACCCCGCGATCCGGTCACTCCCCGCTCGAGCTATTACTCCGACCCCGCCCGCCATGCACTTGACACCGATGCCCCGTATCAGACCGTTGACAACAGCTACTTTGAAAACAGCCTGTTCATCGGCGATTCCCGCATCGACGGCATCGGCCTCTTCAGCGACATCAAAAACGCCGACTTCCTCTGCAAGACCGGCATCATGATCTATACCGTGCTGGATTCTGCCTTGAAATATCGCTCAGACGGTGTGCTCTACTCGGAGGAAGTATACCTCGAAGATGTTCTCAAAGAAAAAACCTATGACCGCATCTACCTCATGATGGGTGTCAACGAACTCGGCATGCACAACGATGTGGATTTCTATGAAGAGTACAGCCACGTGGTTGAGGAGATCCAGAAACTCCAGCCCCAGGCAACCATCTTCATTCTTGCCATCATGAACGTCTCCAAGAGTACTTCCGACGGCAGCAGCTACCTGAACAACGACAACATCAACGCCCGCAACTGGCAGATCGCCCACATCGCCGACGGCAAAACCTCCTTCTACCTCGAAGTCAACACCGCCGTCTGCGACGAAAAAGGCTTCCTCCGCGACGACTTCTCCAACGATGGAGTCCACCTCCGCTCTGACGCCTACATCTATCTGACAGACTTTTTAAGGCAGCATGCGATTCTGTAATCACTTAATCAAAACACCCACTAGCGCTCTCTCCTTGCTCCTCATGCTTCGTCGAGAGCGCTGGTGGGTGTTTTATTGTGCTGATTTTGGGGCTGGGTTGGAGTTGGCGATGGCTCTGAATCGCGGGTACCGATGCAAAAGTGAAAAGTTGACTCTGTATCGGTGCTGAGCGAGCGAGAATTGAGCCGTCGCACCGATGCAAAAGTGAAAAGTTGACTCTGCATCGGTGCTGAGCCCGTTCTCGCATAGCCAAAAACCCTTGCGAAATTTCTTTTAGGTAACTTTTAACGTTCCACCCTCCGCGTTCTCCGGGCCAGAAAAACTCCACCACCTTAGTCCACCCAACCCCAAACCACACCTTATTTCTTGCATTCAGCCTCCGTCCCAGAAGACAACAAACCCCACGCACACCCTCTCGACGAAGCATGAGGAGCAAGGAGAGAGGGTGTGCATGGGGGTTTCTGTCTTCGGATAGGGTTTATGTGTTTCACTCCTCTCTCCTCCGTCTGGTGTAGGTGCCGATGCATGTTCCGGCGATGACTGCAAGGCAGGGAAGTCCGGGGGATAAGAGGATTTGGCTTAGTTCGATGCCTTGGCCTTCGGCTTTCACGTAGCTGATGATGCCCAGCGTGGCAAACAAAGCAATCGCGTAGAGGATGCTTGGCAGATAGGCGTTTTGGCGGGTTCTTCTGGCGGGAAGCGCGATATCGAAATAGATGGTTAACGCTGCTTCGATCACGCCGAGGGCGACAAAGAGGATCGAATACGGTCTTAGCATGGGAATGAGCAGCGGACCGTTGATCAGCAGCATACTGATCAAAACGTTGAACATAAGAAAGATTTGAAGCCCGACAAGTTTGTTCTTGCCGATCTCTTCGATCAGCATCTGTTCGGTGACAGTTTGTTTGGCTTCCTCTTCGATTTTCCGGCCGGCCAGGAGCTCGGCGACGCTGATCTCGAGCTCGCGGCACAAAGGTTCAAAGAGCGCCACGTCAGGCATGGAGCGGCCCTTCTCCCACTTGGATACCGCTTTGTTGGTCACGCCGACGCGGTCGGCGAGTTCCTGCTGGGTCAGATTATGCGCTTTACGCTGCTCCATGATGAACAGCCCTGTTTTTTCCTGATTCATCGTTTCTCCCCTTCTCTCTGCGGGCACGTTCGCGCCCTGCTGTGGTTTCATTATAGGCAGCACCGCTGAAACAGGCAATCTACCGTTGGTAGAACCGGGGAATATACGTTGTTTTAGCCCGGTTTCGGGGCGTTTTCAAATCTACTCAAGGGTGATGTTTCGGAACGCGGCGATCTCCGCCTCGCTGAGCTTCAGCCCATCGCACAGGTAGGCATCGACACTGCCGAACCGTTCGTCGATCGCGGCGTAAAAGGATTCGATAAAGGAAACATTGGCTCCGTAAAGATAGCGCAGCGCCTCATCGGCCACCATGTCATCCTCCGCGACCTTCGCGCGTCTTTTGATGAACGCTGTGAGAAACGCAATGTCTTCTTTCAGATATTCATTGGTCTTCAGGTAATCTGCCACGATCGTCTCCCTTGGCACGCCCAGCGCCTCCAAAACGAT
>ONYR01000146.1 GCA_900322165.1 uncultured Eubacteriales bacterium | reverse complement strand
GCAAGGACCTCGCTCGCGATCGGTTTTCTTGGCGCGCTGACGCCGTTCCTGATCGGTACGGTTGTCGGTGCCACCTCCGGCTGGTGCGGAGGCTGGGTCGACATGGTCATCATGCGGATCTGCGACATCATGCTCTGCATCCCGTCGATGATCTACATGATCCTGATCCTTATGGTCATGGGCGGATCGGTCAAATCGATGGTCGTTGCGATGGCGATCTCGGGCTGGATGGGTTCGGCCAGAGGCTTTAGGGCGCGTATTCTGCAGTTCAAGAACCGCGAATTTACCCTTGCCGCAAGAGCGCAGGGCGCGTCCGCGGGCCGCATCATTGTCCGCCACATTCTTCCGAACATTCTCGGCAACATCGCGGTCGGACTTTCGAGCTCCGTGCCGGGTGCGATCTTCATGGAAGCGGGCCTCTCGTTCATCGGCCTCGGCGTTACCCCACCGCACACCTCGCTCGGCCAGCTTTCGACTGACGGCATCAACTATTTCCTGCTGCCGTCGAAGTTCCACCTGTTCCTGTTCCCGGCGATCGTCATTTCCGTGATGATCTTCGCGTTCTTCATGTTCGGCAACTGCCTGCGTGACGCGCTTGACCCGCGCCTGCGCGATGAAGAGTACAACGCGCGCGTGATGCGGAGAATGGCACGCGACATGAAACGTGCCGCCAGAGGCGACAAAGGCCTTACGATGGAGACGGCCGCGGCCGCCCAGTCGGGCTTGGCTGCGGCGAGAAAGGAGGATTTTCGGAATGAGTGAACCGTATTTCGTTGATCCTTTTGAATTGACCAAACCGGCGGACGACCGCCGGATCACGGTCCAGAACCTGCACATGTCGTTCATGACCGCGAGCGGTGAGGTCAAGGCGATTCGCGGCGTGGATTTCCACCTCGATCAGGGCGAGACGCTCGCGATCGTCGGTGAGTCCGGCTGCGGCAAGTCCGCCACGATCCAGACGATCATGCGCCTTAATGAGGAGCCGCCCGCCAAGATCAAGGAGGGCGTGATCCGCTATACGCACGGCGACATTGACGTGGATATCGCGCAGCTCTCGAACAAGGAGATGCAGCAGTACCGCGGCAAAGAGTTTTCGATGATCTTTCAGGACGCGATGACCTCGCTGAACCCGACCACGAAGGTCGGTAAGCAGGTCGTCGAGGCGATCCGCAAACATACCAACAAGTCTTATTCGGAAGCGAAGGCGGAAGCGATCGAGCTCTTCGCGAAGGTCGGTCTTCCGAATCCGGAAACCGTTTTCGACCGTTTCCCGCACACGATGTCCGGCGGACAGCGGCAGAGGGTCATGATCGCGATGGCGCTTTCGTGCAATCCGGCCGTTCTGTTTGCGGACGAGCCCACGACCGCGCTTGACGTGACGATCCAGTCGCAGATCCTGACACTGATGGACCAGCTCAAGCGCGAGCAGCACATGGGCATTATCTTCATTACCCACAACCTCGGAGCGGTCGCCCGCATGGCGGACCGTGTGCATGTCATGTACGCGGGCCAGTTCGTTGAAAAGGGCACGCTCGAGGAGATCTTCTACGAGCCGAAACACCCCTACACCTGGGGACTGCTCGGTTCGGTGCCGGACCTGAAGGGCAGCAAAAACCGCCTCATCAGCATTCCCGGCACGCCCCCGGATCTGTTTGCACCTCCGAAGGGCTGTGCCTTCGCAGCACGCTGCCCCTACGCGATGGAGGTCTGCCTTGAACATGATCCCGACGTAACGGAGCTTGGCGGTACGCACACCTGCCGCTGCTGGCTCCTGCACCCGGACTGCCCGATCAAGGTGGAGACACCGGTCGGCGGCGGGCTGTATGATCGGAAAAACAAACCGCAGCCAAGCGGCGCACAGCGAAACAATGCGCAGCCGGCGGTCACTGACGGAAAGGAGGAAGCCTGATGGCGGAAAAGGAAATTCTGCTGGACGTTCAGCATTTGAAAAAATACTTCCCGCTCGGACACGGACACAAGCTCCACGCGGTCGATGACATCAGCTTCCAGATCCGGAAGGGCGAGACGCTCGGCCTTGTCGGTGAGTCGGGCTGCGGAAAGACAACGGTCGGCCGCACGCTGATCCGGCTTTACGAAGCGGACGGCGGGAAGGCGCTGTTCCACGGCAAGGACGTGCTCTCGATGAACCAACGTCAGGCTCGTGCGGCGGATCTGACCAGCAAAATGCAGATGATCTTCCAAGATCCTTACGCTTCGCTCAACCCGTTCATGACGGTCGGCGAGATCATCGCGGAGGGCCTTGAGATCCATCATATCGGACAGACGAGAGCGGAGAGAGAAGCGCGCGTGATCGAGCTGTTGGAGATGGTCGGACTTCACCGCGACCATGCCAACCGATTCCCGCATGAGTTCTCCGGCGGTCAGAGGCAGCGTGTCGGCATTGCCCGCTCGCTCGCGCTCGATCCGGAGTTCATCGTCTGCGACGAGGCAACCTCCGCACTGGACGTGTCGGTTCAGGCGCAGGTCATCAACATGCTGATCGACCTGCGAGACAACATGGGCCTGACCTATCTTGTCGTCGCGCATGATCTCTCGGTGGTGCGCTACATTTCGGACCGCGTGGCGGTCATGTATCTTGGAAAGATCGTGGAGATCGGAGACGTCGATGAAGTCTACGATCATCCGCTTCATCCCTATACGGTCGGCCTTTTGGATGCGGTGCCGGTCGCGGATCCGGCCTATGAAAAAGGAAGGATCGTGACTTCGATGCAGGGCGAGCTGACCTCGCCGATCGATCCGAAACCGGGCTGCCGGTTCGCGGGGCGCTGCCCGTACGCGACCGAAGAGTGCCGCAAGGCAGACATTCCGCTTGTCAAGGTTGGCCCTGACCATGAGGTCGCCTGCCTGCACCCGATGGAGTAACAAAACAACACGAGCAAATCGTTAGATCCCAAGGAGGCTTTGGTGGAAGCGTTTGAGTTTGACCGTTTGGTGGACCGTGAGGGGCTCGGGACGATCAAAGAGCTGTACGCCCCGAAGGTGCTGAAGGAAAAGGGCCT
>ONYR01000145.1 GCA_900322165.1 uncultured Eubacteriales bacterium | reverse complement strand
GGCTCATATTCGAAGAAGAGGTTTCCGTCGGAATCGATGATCTTCGTGTAGACGGTCGGGTGAATGTAGACACCGCTGTTGGCGATGGCCGCATACGCGCCGCAGAGTTCGATGTTTTTGATCGCACCGGAACCAAGGCAGAGCGAGCCGACCATGTCGGTGTTGCCCCACTCATCCGGCTCCTCTCGGAGGGTGGTGAAGCCGTAGCTCTTCGCGTATTCGAAGTTGGTCTCAATGCCGACCGCACGCATGAAGCGGGCGGTAACAACATTTTCGGAATGGGCAAGACCTTCACGCATCGTCTGAGCGCCAAGGTAGGAGGAACCCCACCAGTTCTCAGGAGTCCAGTCGCCCCAGTGCATCGGAGCGTCATCCATCGAGGAAGCACAGCAGAAACCGCCGACATCCAGCGCTGCGGAGTAGCTGGCGATGACCTTGAAGGTGGAACCGGGCTGACGCGTGGAGTCGGTCGCACGGTTCAGGGAGAGGTTCGTGGTTTTCTTACCGCGGCCGCCGCACATACCGACAACATGACCGGTGTACTGGTCGATGATCGTCATCGAATACTGCGGCTCCTCGGTCAGGACGATGCTTTCGACATAGTCGATGCCCTTTTCCATGCCCTCGGTGATGTGACGGTCGCGGTATTCGGCCGCGGCCGCAAGCGCATCTTCCTCCCAGGCGAAGAGTCCGTACGTCCAGTAGTTATCGGTAATGTTGCGGTCCTTCTCGTCGTAGACCGTCAGCGAGTAGTTCAGTTCGTAGTAGGTGTCAGCCTGAAGCATTTCCGGATCGGCGAACACTTCATCGACGATCGCCTGAATGCGGGAATCCTGCGTCGCGTAGACTGTCAGACCGCCGTAGTAAAGCGTGTTGTACGCTTCGTTTTCGGTGTAGCCGAGCTTCTCGACAAGGTCGTCCTGAACCTGCGTAATGACGCTGTCAACGAAGTAGGAGTAAACATCGTCCTCCAGGTTCGCGTAGTACTTTTCATTATAAGCACGGATGCGGACGAAGATCTGGTCACCGGCGGCGGTGTCGTACTCGGACTGCGTAATGTAGCCGTAGGCTTTCATAGCCTCGAGGACGATGATCTGGCGCTCACGGGAGACTCCGTTGTAGTTGACGATCGGATCGTAGGCCGATGGCGCGTTAAAGAGTCCCGCGATCAAGGCACATTCCGAAAGCGTCAGGTCCTGAACATGCTTGCCGAAATACCGCTGCGAAGCGGCCTCAACACCGTAGCAGCTGTTGCCAAGGTAGTTGTAGTTCAGGTACGACTCAAGGATCAGCTCCTTGGTACGCTCCTTGCCGTAGACCTCGTCCATCATGGACTCGAGCTTCAGCGCCAGATACCATTCCTGGATCTTACGCTTCCAGTTCTGATCCGATGTCAGGACGAGCTTTTTGATCATCTGCTGAGTGATGGTGGAACCGCCCTGGGACGTTCCGCCGGACCTCAGGTTGGCAACACCCGCACGAAGAATACCTTCAAGGTCGATGCCGTCATGCTCGAAGAAGCGGTGATCCTCGGCGGCCACGGTCGCCTGGATCAGCTGCTTGGGCATCTGCTCGATCGGTACCTGCGTGCGCTGCTCAGCCGTGCGGATCTCGGCAAGAAGATTGCCGTCCTTATCCACGATGCGGGAGGTTTCTCCGGTGAAATGCAACGCGTCGAGCGTAATCTCAGGAACGCCGTCCATCATGCCCATGAAGGTGCCGAGAAGAGCACCGGCTCCGGCAAAGCAGACAGCCAGGAAACAGACGCACATGATGCGCAGTGCGTATATCCAGACACGGGAATACAGCTTTTCGCCGTAATTTCCGCTGAGAAGACGCCGGTTAGTGTTTTCACGCTTACTGTAATCCATACGTAATAACCTCGCTGAAAACTAATCGGTATGAAAAATAAGTGACATTTGCTTATTGGGCCCCTTTGCTGATCGACAACCGCTGCTTCGCACTGGCTGAGCGACGATTGCCAAATGGCAAAAGTTTCAATACATTATAGCAGAACCCGCCCGGTTTTACAACCTCAATTGTTTGTGGTACAATAGGGCACCGATTCACGGCCGGAAAGCGCCGCGAGCCGATTATTTACAGATTGCACGAAGTCTGTATGACAATAAACAGATAAAATTTAAAGAGATCTTAAACGGGGAATTTTCAATGAGTCAATATTCAAATAACGGAAGAGACAGGCTGGACCTGCCCGGCGAGAACAAGGGCGCATCAGCAGAGCCGACCATCAGGGAGCAAGGCACGCACCAGAGACCGCGCACCTACCAGGTCGACGCACAGTTTGAGGAGTATTATGATCCGCGCTACGCGGGGGGACAGGCGCCGCAATATCAGCCTCAGCAGCAAGCGCCACAGTACCAGATGCCTCCGCAGTATCAGCAGCCGCAGGGATATTACCAGCAGCCGAATCCGTATCCGGCGCCGCAATATCAGCAGCCTCAGTACCAGCAGCCGCAGTATCAGGCTCCGCAGTATCAGCAGCCGCGTTACGAAGAAGATCCGTATCAAACAGAGTACGATTATGAAGGCACGCCCGCGTCGGACGAGCCGTACATTCGCGAGGAGCGTCAGAAGGCAAAGAAAAAGCGCAACGCGTTTGGCAAGGTCCTTTTGGTGATGGAGCTGATAGTCAGTGTTGTGGTGATCGGCCTGCTGCTGTTTTTAAACATCCTGCCGAGCCGGTTCCTGTTGATCGGGTCCGGCGGATTGCTGCTGTACTGGCTGATCATGCTCGGCCTGCAGCAGCCGCGGGCAACGCGGGGCTTTGGCAAGGCGATGATGATCCTGATGATCCTTGTCCTTGCGCTTTCGACCGGCTACCTCTGGCGCACGAACGCCGCGCTCTCGAACCTGTTTGAGGCCGGGAACGGGGAGAGCGGTGAAGCTCGAAGCGGAATCGGTAACGCGCTGGAAGGGATCTTCGGCAGCAAGTCCGCGCAAAAACCATTTACCGTGTACATCAGCGGAAACGACGGTTACGGCGAGACCTCGGAGGAGGGCCGCACCGATGTCAACATCCTGGTGACGGTCAATCCGGAGACGCACCAGATCCTGATGACGACCACGCCGCGCGATTACTATATCGAGCTGCCCGAGGAAGACTTCGGCGGCGCGCGGGATAAGCTGACACACGCGGGCATCTATGGGATCGATGTGTCGGAAGAGGTCCTGAGCAATCTCTACGGCGTGGACATCGACTACTATGTGCGCGTGAATTTCAGCGGCTTTGAGGGAATCGTCGACGCGCTCGGCGGGGTCAGTGTATGGTCGGATTATGATTTCACCGCGACGACGGGCGACACGTTCTATCAAGGCTACAATGAGGTCAACGGCGTGCAGGCGCTGGCGTTCGTCAGAGAGCGCTACGCTTTCACGGACGGCGATTTCCAGCGCGGCCGCAACCAGATGTACATGATCAAGGCGATCATCGCGAAGATGACCTCACCTTCGATCCTTGTCAACTATTCCAGCCTTTTAGCGAGTGTGGAGTCCTGCGTGCTGACGGACATGCCGCAGAGCAAGATCACCTCGCTGATCCGCTTGCAGCTCGATGAGAGTCCGGACTGGAACATTGTCTCGAATACCGTGGGAGGCTGGGGCGATATGCAGCCGACCTATTCGGGTGGCTCGGAATATTTGTCGGTCGTCTGGCCGAACGAGGAGGATGTAGCCAAAGCATCCGAACTGATTCAGCGGTGTCTAAACGGAGAGATCCTGGAAGGAAACTAAGATGGGATACAAAACGGCAGCCGGATACGGCATCGGAGAGATCGTCGAGAAGAAGTCCCGCTTTATCGGCCAGGCCTGGCCGGTGCAGACGGAGGAGGAAGCCCGCGCGATTCTTGAAGAGACCCGGAAAAAATACTGGGACGCGAGTCACAACGTTTTCGCCTACCGTGTGCAGGGCGTGGCTCGGTTTTCCGATGACGGAGAGCCCTCCGGTACCTCCGGAAAGCCGACGCTCGATGTCATTACGGGGGCGGGGCTCGAGAACGTGCTTGTCATTGTGACGCGCTACTTCGGCGGAACGCTCCTCGGAACCGGCGGGCTTGTCCGCGCCTATACCAAGGGAGCCCAGACCGCGATCGAAGCCGCCGGGATCATGGAAAAGAAGATCTTCATCCGCTGCAGCCTCAGCATGGACTACGGATATCTCAGCAAGCTGCAGTACCTGACGGCCAAGAACGACTGGTACGTGGAAGACACGGTCTACGCGGACCAGGTGACCATGCGGCTGGTGATCGAGGAGAGCGAGGCGAACGCCTTTGAGAAAGAGATCACGACCGCAAGCGACGGGCGTTTGAAGGTGGTCTGGGAAGGCAGGATCTGGGGCGCGAGAGTGCCGGAGGGGATCCGGCTGTTCGATGACCCGGTATAGGAAAACGGAGAAAAAGTCAAGACACGGCTTAAATATTTTGTGAATTTTAATTTTCAATGTTCGATTGACAGACACGCAGGCTCGTATTATGATTACAAAAACGCAAGAGGTACGAGTTCATGAGCAATCAAGACATGGTACGGTTTCTACCGGTGCCAGCACCATATCAAAGTCAGTGACGGGGTAGCCAACTCTTCAAATTGGATGAGTTGACGACCCCTTTTTTATGGTCAAAAACCCCTTGCAAGAAGCCGGAAGATCCCTGTTTTACGCGGAATTCGGGCAATACAGAATTTGGAGGAGCCTATGTTTGAAGCACTGAAGGGCGTTTCGCTGAAACCGTCATTTAACGATAACGGAGTCGCGTGCTACTCACTGACGGGAGGCAATTTTAAGAATCGGTACTATGTGGTTTCGGAGAAGGGAACCCGAAAGCTGCTGAATCAGCCGGAGGTCGTCGGGTTCGAGGTCTATACCTGCCTTCTGAACGCCACCACGCGCATGATGCGCCACTTTGTCCATCAGGACCTGATCTCGTCCGCGAATATTCTCTCGATCCTGCGCGGCGCGCTGAACTATCCCCTCGAGGAGAGCTGCTACCGCGAAGGCATCCGCGTCCATGACATCAGCTTCCTCTCCAGTGAGCGCGTCTTTCACAACGAAGAGATCGCAGGCCTTGAGATCAAGTACAGCAAGCTTGCGATGGTGCCGGACAGCACACTGCTGATCGGTGATATTGTCGCGACCGGTGAGACCCTGATCCACTGCCTGCGCTACGTGACGGATCACTACCGCAAGCACGGCGCGAAGCTGCGCAACATCGTGCTTTTCACGATCGGCGGCACGACCGGCATCACGGTCATGGAGCGCCTGACCGAGGAGATCCGCGAGTTCTGGCCGGAGTTTGAGGGCTTTATCGCGGTCTACTACGAGGGCATCTTCTCGACCTATCAGGATAAGGGTGCGTGCGGGATCCAGGTCCCGAACGTCGATTTCTACTGGAAGGACGGGGTCATCGCACCGCAGTTCCGTCAGGAGACGCTCGAGAAGCGCGACGCGATCTTCGAGAAGTGCATCATCTACGATGGCGGTGCACGCCGCTACGAGATCAGCGATCATATCCACGAAGTCCTTGACTACTGGTACGGAATCCGCGAGCGGGCGGATCAGATCGACAAAAAGGCGCTGCTCGATGAGCGTCTCGGCTATCCGACCCCGATCTCTTACGAGGATTGGATCCGCGAGAATCATTACGAGCTGATCAGCGAGGACCTGTGCAAAAAGCTCTACCGCCAGGAGCAGGTCTACCTGAACCGTATCCAGCACGTTCCGCTCAAAAACATTGCCAACAAGCGCATCGAAGAGTTCGAAAGCGCGCTGGCACGCTACCGCATCTAACCCCTCACGGATCTTTCCGGCCGGCCCGGCCGGTTTAGATAGTACATTTTTTTTAGAGACAGTCAGTAAGGAGAGAGAAAATGGCAAAAGAAAAAGTGCAAACGGTCGACATCGATTATTCCGAGCAAGCGGTTCCCCAGAGTGAACGCCGGAACATCGTCACCATGTTCATGATCATGCTGGGCTTCACGTTCTTCTCAGCGAGCATGTGGGTCGGTCAGGAAATGGCAGACGGCCTTGATTTTAACGGCTTTGTCTGGGCGGTTATCCTGGGCGGCATCATTCTGGCGGCGTACACCGGAACCCTTGGCTACGTCGGCACCAAGACCGGCTTCAGTCTGGACCTTCTCGCTCGCCGCGCTTTCGGTCTGAAGGGATCTTACCTTCCGAGCGCGATGATCAGCTTCACTCAGATCGGCTGGTTCGGCGTCGGCCTTGCAATGTTTGCGATCCCGATCGCGAATGAGCTGCTTGGCGAGAGCGTGGTTTGGAAGTTCGTCCTGATCGCGATCGCGGGCGTTCTGATGACTTCTTCCGCCTACTTCGGCATTAAATCCCTGACGATCGTCAGCTATATCGCGGTTCCGCTTGTCGGTATCCTTGGTACGGTTGCGATGATCCTCGCGATCCAGCGCGGCGACGGCACGATCATCGACCAGTTCGCTGCTTCCAGCGGCACCCTGACCGTCATCGGCGGTGCAGGCATGGTCGTCGGTTCCTTCGTCTCCGGCGGTACCGCCACCCCCAACTTCACCCGTTACGCCAAGACCGCGAAGGCCGGTGTCATCACGACGGTCGTAGCGTTCTTCATCGGCAACACCCTGATGTTCATGTTCGGCGCGGTCTCCTCGATCTTCGTCGGCGGAAACGACATCTTCGAAGTCATGATCAAGCTCGGCATGTTCTGGTTTGCCGTCCTGGTACTTGGTCTTAACATCTGGACCACCAACGACAACGCGCTGTATTCTTCGGGTCTTGGCCTTGCCAACATTTTCCACACCAAGAAAAAGCCCATGGTCCTCGTTGCCGGCCTTATCGGCACGATCGCAGCAGACTGGCTGTACTGGAACTTTGTCAGCTGGCTGAACGTCCTGAACTGCACCCTGCCTCCGATCGGTATCATCCTGATCCTGAGCTACTTCATGAACAAGGATCAGTATACGGAAGACAGTGTTGTCACCAAGCAGGTCGACTGGTTCGCGGTCGGCGGTGTTGTCATCGGCGCGACGGTCGCGAATCTCCTGCACTGGGGCGTTGCCTCCATCAACGGCATGGTCGTGGCCTCGATCGTCTACATCATCGGTCAGTTCATTCAGAAAAAGAAGGGCTGAGCGCGGTGCTGAATTAATGACTGAAATCAACAAGTGGATGCCATTCGGTACTTTACGGATGGCATCCACCTTGTTTTTGCTCGGATGCGGACGGCTGAGTCATCTCACAGAGGAAAATGTCCGAATGAGATGACTGGTTCGGGTAGCTGAGTCATCTCACAGGGAAAAATGTCCAAATGAGATGACGGTTTTGGACAGTAGATCATCATACAGTCATCTCACAGAAAACAATTCCCGAAAAAAGATGACTGCGGGCAAATTACAAACATCATGCGTTAGCCAGGCACAATTCACTCTTGTCAGCCACGGGGAATCGTGTTAAAATAGCACGGTTAAACCGCAAACTTCACGAACTAAAAGAGGTACCGAAATGTCCGGACATTCAAAATTTGCCAACATTAAACATAAGAAAGAAAAGGCCGACGCGCAGCGCGGCAAGATCTTTACCAAACTCGGCCGTGAGCTCGTCGTTGCCATCAAGGAAGGCGGCCCGGACCCGAACAGCAACAGCAAGCTTCGCGATGTCATCTCCAAGTGC
>ONYR01000220.1 GCA_900322165.1 uncultured Eubacteriales bacterium | reverse complement strand
GATCCTTTTCTTGGATCAGACCTTATCGAAATCACCCTTGTGCGTCAGTTCCGATTTCTCCTGATGATTCCATTTTTCCAGCATGTCTTCAAACAGCTGATGGCTCAGACGAATCTCTTCCTCGAACTCACGAGATGAAACGCGCAGCGATCCGTGGCCCAGCACGATCACCTGCTCCGCTCCATCGGACGTGACAACGCGAACCAAGTGCCTCTTATCGATATCGTAAGTCGTTTTCTCGATGTAGGTATCGGCCGTCTCCGCCTGTTTCGTGTAGACAACATAGATATTGTGGTACTGAATGACGTCCTCAAGGTCTCTCGGAACGTTGTACGCGTCAAAGACAAGGATGACCGTGCAGTCGTGAAGGCTCTTATATTCACTCAGGAGATCCATGAGCTTTGTACGAGCGTTATCCATGCTGATCTCGGAGATCTTTCGAAGGTCCTCCCAAGAGTAGATCACATTATAGCCATCGACCAAAAGATATTCTTTTCGTTTAGGCTGTTCTCTGATCTCACACTTCTGGAGGTTTCCTTCCTCCGTTTTCGGCTTATATGGTCTTTCCGGTTTATCAAACGCTCGCTGACTGACCTTCCCGTACGTTCGCTCGAAGATCGCCATCAGCTCCTTATCCTCCGCTAGGGGTCCTCCCAGTCCGCGGGATACTTTGCCCCCACCGCTTCCGGACCCGGAGCTTTGGTCCTTGGCAGGATTGAGATCGACGTCGTTTGAATCGCTTAGACCCTCCCCGCGAAGAGCTGCCTGATGTTTCGGGTGAAGATAGCTCCAAGGCGTTTCCAAATGCATGTAGGAGGGAACCAGATTCCACGGAACCGTAAAGCCTGCGCCGTGGGAACAGAAAACGGAATCCGGCGTATTGGCAAGATCCGCGCAGGGATCATAAGCCGCTTTCTCGATGATTTCAGGCGCGTTATGGCACGGTGAATATCCCCTCGGCATACAGACCAGAGCCCCCTCGCCGCGCGTGTAGGCAGCGACCTTGGCTCCGTAACCCTGTAGTTCTGAAACCGGTGCATAGCCGTTGATCTCCGCGCTCTCTCCCTGTGTCTGGGGCTGCTGAAAGACAGCACTCATCTGGGTCAGATCCGTAATCGCACGGCCGACTGCCTGCGTCGGTATGGTCAGAATAAAATCATACCAAGGCTCGAGCAAGACACTTTCCGCTTCCATCAGCCCCTGTCTTACCGCGCGGTAGGTCGCCTGGCGGAAATCACCGCCGACCGTGTGCTTGATCGATCCGGCCCCTCCTACCAGTGAAATATGAATATCCGTCAGCGGCGATCCGGTCAGCACGCCAAGATGCACTTTCTCGCTTAAATGAGTCAGGACCGCTTTCTGGTAGACTTTATTCATCACATCTTCACTGCATCTGGAATCGATGACTAGTCCCGCTCCTTCTTCGAGCGGCTCAAGAAGCAAGTGAACTTCCGCATAATGACGTAAAGGCTCATAGTGCCCGACGCCTTCAATGGCGCTGCGGATCGTCTCGCGGTAGACGATCTGACCGGGGCCGAATTCAATGGCCATGCCGAAGCGATCCATCATCAGGCGCCTGAGCACCTCAAGCTGAACCTCTCCCATCAGCTGAACGTGAAGACTTGAAAGCTGATCATTCCAGACAACATGAAGCTGCGGATCTTCCTCCTCCAGCCGCTTCATCGCCTGCTGTACATGGTGAATATCCAGCGCCTCACCCGGAAGGACTTCATAGGTTAGAAAGCTGTCAAGCAAGGGCGCTTCCGAATCCTTTTCCCCTCCGAGCCCCCATCCGGGATAAGCAAACTCCAGGCCGGTCACACAACAGACCGAGCCCGCTTCCGCCTTTTCAACCTGATTGTATTTTCCTCCTGAATAGATCCGAATCTGATTGACCTTGCTTTCGCGTTTTTCCTCGCCTTCTCCGAACGTCACGGTATCGCGAACCGATAACGTTCCTCCGGTAACCTTAAGAAACGTCAGCTTCTCTCCGGAAGGCTCATGGCTGATCTTAAAGACTTTCGCTCTAAACGCGGACGGATAGCGGCGCTCGATCGTCAGCTCATTCAGATCCTGGATCAGCCGATCCACCCCGTAAAGCTTCAGTGCGGATCCAAAATAGCAAGGAAACAATTCTCTCCGCGCAACGGCTTTCCCGATCATCGAAACCGGAAGTACTCCGTCATTCAGGAAACGCTCCATCATCGACTCATTCTGTGTCGCGATGTCTTCCGAGGCCGCTTCGACCCCCTCCGTGAGATCGATACAATCCGCAGAAAGTTTTTCCCGAAGCTCACTCATCAAGTCCGATCGGTCTCTCGTGTTCAGATCCATCTTGTTGATAAAGATGAACGTAGGGATCCGGTAGCGTTTCAGAAGCCTCCACAAGGTTCGGGTATGGCTTTGAACCCCATCCGAGCCGCTGATCACAAGGACTGCATAATCCAGTACCTGGAGCGTTCTCTCCATCTCACTGGAAAAATCAACATGCCCCGGCGTATCGAGCAGCGTCATCTCCGTTTCCGGATGCGCAGCGTCGGGAAGTGTCAGCACAGCCTGTTTGGAGAAGATCGTGATCCCCCGCTCCCGCTCCTGAGCATCATTATCTAAAAAAGAATCCTGGTGATCGACGCGCCCCAGTTTTCGGATGCGTCCTGTCTGATACAGCAACGCTTCCGACAAGGTGGTTTTGCCGGCGTCGACATGTGCCAGGATTCCGACAACAGTCTTTTTCATTGCAATCTGTCTCTGTTACTTGACTTCGCTTATGCCTTGGAAAGTTCGTCTGCCAGCGCCTTGATCTCGCAGCGGTTCTGCTCGGTAAGGGCGGATTTGATTGATACGACAGGCTCAGCATAGACAAGGTTCTTGCTCTTCTCCAGCATCGTCTTCATCACCTTTACCGCCATCGGAGCCCAGCTTCCGTTTTCGATCATAGCAACGGTTCGGCCCTGATAGTTATGCTCCGTCAGACGGGAAAGGAAATCTCGCATAAACGGATAGATATCCGCATTATAGGTCGTTGTCGCAAGGACAAGCTTGGTGTAACGGAATGCGTCCGCGATCGCCGCAGCCATGTCATCTCTCGCAAGATCATACACGGCAACCTTCTCGCAGCCATTCTTCTTCAGCGCCTCAGCGAGCTCAAGAACAGCCGTCTTGGTATGGCCGTAGACCGAAGTGTAGGCAATGACAATGCCCTCTTCCTCTGCTTTGTACGATGCCCAGGTCTGATACAGATTGAGATAATACGGAAGATCTTCCTTCAACACCGGTCCGTGCAGCGGGCAGATCATCTGAATATCCAAAGCAGCCGCTTTTTTCAGCACATTCATCACCTGCATGCCGTATTTTCCGACGATCCCGATATAATATCGGCGCGCCTCATCGGTCCAGGGTTCCTCTACGTCCAAAGCACCGAATTTACCAAAACCGTCCGCGGTGAAAAGAGCTCCATCCGCCTCATCATAGGTCATCATGACCTCCGGCCAGTGAACCATCGGAGCCGCAATAAAACGCAGGGTGTGCTTTCCGAGCGGAAGCGTGTCGCCTTCTTTGATCACGATCCTTCTCTCAGCATAATCCGTTCCGAAGAACTGACCGATCATCGCAAATGCTTTCGCCGAAGAGACGATCACAGCTTCAGGAAACGTATCCATGAAAAGACGGATGTTCGCAGAATGGTCCGGCTCCATGTGCTGAACCACCAGATAGTCCGGATGGCGATCCTGAAGGGCTGCCTTCAGATTCTGCAGCCACTCTTCCCCGAAGTGAGCCTCGACGGTATCCATCACCGCGATTTTTTCATCTGAAATCAGATAGGAATTGTAAGACATTCCGTTTTTGACCGCATACTGGCCTTCAAACAGATCGATCTGATGATCATTGACTCCGATATAACGAATATCTGCGGTAATATTCATGGCAGATAACCTCCTTAAGCTGTACAGTATTAATATTATACCATGTAAACCCGATTCGAACAACCTGAACAAATCGATTTCAAAACTTGCAAAACCGTCATCACCGTACTACAATATCTGCATGTATTTCGTTATCAAACGAATTTTTTAAAAGCACAAAATTCAGGAGGCACGTATGACCGTTATTCCAAAAGGCTACCATTCCGAGCTTTCTCTCTACGAGACGCAAAAAGCGATCGAAAGCATTAAACATATTTTCCTGGCCAAGCTCTGTGCGGCTCTTCATCTGGTGCGCGTCACCGCTCCGCTCGTGGTCGACCCGTCGATCGGTATCAATGATAACCTCAACGGGGTTGAACGTCCCGTACGGTTTGATGTGCCCGCGATCGAAAAGGATGCGGAGATCGTCCACTCTCTGGCTAAATGGAAGAGGCTTGCTCTCCATACGTATGACTTTCTGCCCGGCAAAGGCCTTGTCACCGACATGAACGCGATCCGGCGCGATGAGACACTGGATAACCTGCATTCGATCTATGTTGACCAGTGGGACTGGGAAAAGGTGATTCTTCCTGAAGAACGCACCGATGCCCTCCTGACCGATACGGTCAAACGCATCGTCACGGCGATCTGCGGCACACTGGATGAGCTGAAATGGCAGTATCCGAGCCTGACAACCGAGCTCTGCCGCGATGTGACCTTTGTCACCTCTCAGGAGCTCGAAGACCGCTTCCCTTCCATGACTCCGCACGAGCGTGAAAACGCGATCACGCTGGAAAAAAAGACGGTCTTTCTTCGCAATATCGGAGGTGCCTTAAAGAGCGGAAAGCCGCATGACGGGCGCTCTCCTGACTATGATGACTGGAACCTGAACGGTGATCTGTTCTTCTGGGATGAGACCCTTGGCTGCGCTGTGGAGATCAGCAGCATGGGCATCCGTGTCAGCCCGGAATCGCTTGACCGTCAGCTCACTCTCTCCGGCTGCGATGACCGCCGTTCCCTGCCTTTCCATCAGATGCTCTTAAACGGCGAGCTTCCTTACACCATCGGCGGCGGTATCGGCCAAAGCCGTCTTTGCATGCTGCTGCTTGGCAAAGCCCACATCGGCGAAGTCCAATCATCGATCTGGGATGAAGAAACCGTACAGATCTGCAAGGATTCCGGGGTCAAGCTGCTCTGATTTCCACTATAAAAATGAAGTGTGTTGTGATTTTACAAAAAATCGATTACAATAAGCCTTGATTTACACATACGGAATTTAGGGGAAGGATCCACATGAACCACAACATTCTTCAAAATTATGTTTTGATCAACGCGGTGGCTGCATGGTGTACCGCTCAGATCATCAAAACCATCATTGACTTTGCGGTTAACAGAAAGCTGCGTGTAAGCCGGCTGTGGGGCGATGGCGGTATGCCAAGCTGTCACAGTGCTACGGTATGCGCGCTCACCATCTCGATCGGCATCATGAGGGGATTTGCCTCTCCGCTCTTTGCACTCTCCGCCATGTTTGCCATCATTGTCATGCACGATGCGATGAACGTTCGTCTTGAAGCCGGAAAACATGCCAAAGAGATCAACGGAATCATGGAATTCCTCAAAGACATGTTTCCTGAAAAGCACTTGACGGACATCAAAGAGCTTAAGGAATTTCTCGGTCATACACCCTACCAGGTCATCGTCGGCGGTCTTTGGGGCATTGTTGTTGCGATCGTCGGCTGTTATCTGGAAGGTGCTTTATAACAAGGAGGTCAACCAATGAAAAACAAAAACGCACTTTCTCTGCTGGGATCGGTCGTGCTGATCCTGATCGGTCTTTATGTAGTCATTCATCCGGGCAGCTCGCTGAACATGGTCGTAAAGATTGTCGGCATCGCGCTCATTATCTACGGAGCGATCGGTGTCGTCGGCTATCTGACCGGCAAAAGTGAAAAGAATACCGTCAATTTCATCGTTGCCATTTTGATCGTCATTGTCGGCCTGTTCTTTTTCACCTCGCCTTCCAAGGTCGTCAGCTTCTTCCCGACTGTTACCGGTATCCTCTTGATCGTAGCCGGCGTCAGAGACATCCTCTCTGCGATTCGTACGAAAGGCAATCTTGTTCCCTTGGTTCTTGCCATCATCACCCTGATCTTCGGCCTGATCATTCTGCTGAACCCCTTTGGAACCGTCGAGATCCTTGCCACCGTCTTTGGCATCGCCCTGATCTACAACGGAATCACCAGCCTGATCGGAGCACTCAAGAAATAATCCATATCATGTATAAGAAAAGTCCCGGATCATACTG
>ONYR01000225.1 GCA_900322165.1 uncultured Eubacteriales bacterium | reverse complement strand
CCTTGTCGCGTAATAGGTTTTTCCGCTGCCCGAAGGGCCGATGATCAACGTCAGTCCCATGCTCGCTGCCTCCTTCCAACCGTTTTTTGTTCTTATTCTTCATTGTATCACACCTTGTCTAGGGAAAAAACCGAAAACCCTCATAAATGCGCAAAACAGGTTGTTTTTCACCCGCGGTTTCGCTACAATCAACCTGATACTTTCTTTGACGAATGATTTTTTACATTGATGAGAAAAGGAAGAAACCATGAAGATCACCAACATGACCCTGCATCACGAGACCTTCGGCGACATGCCGGTTACGGTTCCGTTTTCCATGTATCAGGCGCTGATCGAAAACCATAAGATCGATGATCCCTACGTGGGCGAAAACGATACCAAAGCGACGGCACTCTCTGAAACCGGCATGCAGGTGAGCGCTGAATTTGACGTCCCGCTCTCCGACCTTGCCAAGCGCTTTCAACTCCTGCGCCTCGAGGGCATCGACACCGTCGCGGACGTATACCTCAACGGGCAGGCTCTCGGCCGCTGCGAGAACATGCACCGCACCTATGAATTTCCCGTCCGCGGTCTCTTAAAGCCCGGGCGCAATCAGCTTCTTTTCGATTTCCACTCCCCGATCCTGTATATCCGTGACAAGCAGCACCGGCACTATACCTGGGGCCAGAGCGGCACGCTGGAGGGCTTCCCGCATATCCGCAAGGCCAGCTACATGTTCGGCTGGGATTGGTCTCCGCAGCTCCCGGATATGGGCATTTTCCGCTCGGTCGAGCTGCTTTGCTACGATCTTGACCGCCTCGATGATCTTGAGATCCGTCAGGTGCATACCAAAGTGGGCGGCAAAACCACCGTCACCCTGAACGCCTCCGCAACGACCATGCATCACGCCCCGGGCTGCCGCCTTCATATGACGGTGACCTCCCCCCTGGGCGAGCGTTTCGATACCGATTTCAAAGACGGGAAAGCCACCCTCACGATCGATGATCCCATGCTCTGGTGGCCGAATCACTACGGGGATCAGCCGCTCTACACTGTGACGGTCTCCCTTGCCATCGGCCAGTCGCTTCTGGATGCGCGCACGCTGCGCCTTGGCCTTCGCACGATGGAGGTCTCCACCGACGCGGATGAATGGGGCAGTGAATTCTGCTTCAAGGTCAACGGCGTGAAGGTGTTCGCGATGGGCGCGAGCTACGTGCCGGAAGACAACCTCCTTCCGCGCATCAAACCCGCCCGCACGAGACAGCTTCTGGAGAGCATGGTGGAGGCGAACTTCAATGCCGTGCGTATCTGGGGCGGCGGCTTCTACTGCCACGATGATTTCTACGACAGCTGCGATGAACTCGGCATCATCGTATGGCAGGATTTCATGGTCGCCTGCAGCAATGTGCGCCTTTCCAAAGCGTTCAAGGAGAACATGATCGAGGAGCTCAAGGATAATATCCGCCGGCTTCGCCATCATGCCTGCATCGGACTTTTCTGCGGCAACAATGAGATGGAAGAGGCCGTGCTTCGCTGGGACGAATGCAAGGATTCCGCGCTTGCGAAGATGGATTATCTGGAGCTCTACGAGCGGATCATGCCCGACCTGTGCGACGAGCTCTGCCCGGACATCTTCTACTGGCCGTCCTCTCCCTGCTCGGGCGGCGGCTTTATGAACCCGGACGACCCGAACCGCGGTGACGTGCATTATTGGGGTGCTTGGCACGGAAACATCCCGTTTGAGAGCTACCGTCAGTACTATTTCCGCTTCTGCTCCGAGTTCGGCTTCGAGTCCTTCCCGAACATGAAGACGATCCGCTCCTACGCGTCGGAAGACGATATGAACGCCTTCTCCCCGGTCATGGAAGCGCACCAGAAATGTCTCTCCGGCAACACCAAGATCTTAACCTATCTGTCTGATAAATACCGCTACCCCACGAATTTCAGCGACCTTGTCTACGCTTCCGAGCTGCTGCAGCTTGACGCGATCCGCTACGGAGTGGAGCATTTCCGCAGATTCCGCGGCCGCTGCATGGGCGCGATCTTCTGGCAGCTCAACGACTCCTGGCCGGTGGCCTCCTGGTCCGCAGTGGACTATTTCGGACGCTGGAAAGCGCTGATGTACGGAGCACGCCGCTTCTTTGCCCCCGTACTGCTCTCCGCCCACGAAAAAGGAACCAAGGTCACCTTCAACATTGCGAATGAAACGCCCGAGGCCTTCACCGGCCACATCCGCTGGCGCATCCTCGATCAGGATCTGTCGCTCTATCTTGCCGATACCGCGAAGGTGACGGTCCCCGCGCTCTCCTCGCTCGACATTGCGACCCGCGACTTCGCGGAAGAGATCAACGGAAACGAGCGCAGCCGCTTCCTCGCCTATGAGCTCTACGATGAAGACGGGCTTCTTATCTCTGCCTCGTCCCTGCTTTTCTGCCGCTCCAAGCAGTTCAATTACCGCAAGCCGGCACTGAGTGCTACGGTCAAAGACGGTCCTCGCAAGGGAAACCGCCGTCAGTATCTCATCGAGATCGCGTCCGACTGCTTCGCAAGCCATGTCGAGATCGACTTCCCGCACTATGATCTCCTGCTGTCCGACAACTACTTTGAGATCACGGAATCCGACAAGCTGCTGATCGTGGCCGAGATCCACGAACCCGACCCCGCCACCCGCGCAGCAACCCTCTCCGATCATCTTCCGACTGCAGAGGAGCTTCAGCAAGACATGACACTCCGTTCGGTTTATGACATTGGGCGGAACTAACCCACTGGAAACAACACAAAAACACCGCAGTCTCCTGTCAAGCATTTTTTCATGCTGCAACAGGAGCCTGCGGTATTTTATATTGCGTTTCTAATGAGCTTAATCCAGATCCTCTGCAAATTCCATCTCGGACGGAAGGGAAACCACTTCCTCCGGGAGGGGCTCTCCGATCTCACGGTAAGCCATCTCGTAGAAGTATTCCTGTGAGTTCATCGGCTCCGCTTCGCCCTTCTTCACGCGCACATACGTGCCGTCGTTCATCATTTCGCGAGCCTGCATGTTGTCCTTCAGCTCGGTCTCGAAATACTCCCGAACCCGTTTCTTTAACTCCGGATCAAGGATCGGCGCCGCGATCTCCACACGGTGGATCGTGTTGCGCGTCATCAGATCCGCCGAACCGATGTAGATCTTCTCTCCGTTCGGATCGTAGGACGGACGGCCGAAAATGAAGATGCGGGTATGTTCAAGGAAACGTCCGACAATGCTGATAATGTGGATATTGTCGGTCAGTCCCGGGATTCCCGGCACAAGGCAGCACACGCCGCGTGCGACAATATCGATCTGGACTCCGGCCATCGAAGCCTCCACGAGCTTCTCCATGACCTTCGTATCCGCGAGCGAGTTGACCTTCAGGCCGATATAGCCCCGTCCGCCCGCTTTGGTGATGTCGATCTGTTCATCGATGAGCGCGAGCACCTTCTTGCGAAGCGTTTTCGGCGCGACCATCAGATACTCCGACTGCTCTACGAATTCCTGACGGATCAGGCCCTGGAACACACGCTGCGCTTCACGTCCGATGTCCGGATTGGCCGTCATCAGGCACATGTCGGTGTAGAGACGCGCGGTCTTTTCATTATAGTTTCCGGTACCGATCTGTGTAATGTACTGCGTCTGACCGGCAACGCGGCGCATGATGAGGAGCAGCTTGGAGTGGATCTTGTATCCGGGGATTCCGTACATCACGCGGCATCCTGCGGCCTCAAGCTGTCTGGACCAGTAGATATTCGGAAGCTCATCGAAGCGCGCCTTGAGCTCAACGACAACGGTGACTTCCTTGCCGTTCTCCGCCGCCTCGAGCAGGTATTCGATGACCTTACTCTGCTTGGCAACACGGTACAGCGTCATTTTGATGGAAACGACATCATCATCGTTCGCTGCCTGATGCAGCATCTCCAGGAACGGAGTCATGCTGTCATACGGATAGGAAAGCAGCTTATCGCCCTCAACGATCTGATCCAGGACCGGCCGGCGCATGTCAAACTGAGGTGTTTTCTGCGGCACGCGCTTTTTGTAGAACAGCTCGGATTGCTGTCCCAGCAGATCGCGCAGCTTAAAGACAAACGAAAGATCCAGCGGCTCATGGTAGAAGAACACCTGCGAGCGGTCGATCTTCAGATAGGTGCACAGCACGTCCACGATCTTGCTCTCGAGCTCGCGGGAAAGCTCCAGGCGAACCGGCTTAAGCTTATTGCGCTTGCGGATGATATCGCTCATGAAATCGCGGTAATCGCCTTCTCCATCATGCTTATAGATCTCATCCGGATCGATATCCGCATTGCGGGTCACACGGATCAGCGACTTGGCCTTCACGGTATATCCGCGGAAAACCTCCGGCAGATAGTGAAGGATCAGCTCTTCGGAGAGAATGAAAGTATTCGTTCCCTCTTTGACCTGCACCAGACGCGGGAAAACACCGGTGCCGCAGGGAATGATTCCGATGCGCTCGCCGCCGGATTTTGTCTCAAGAACGGCGACCGCATAGATCGCCTGATTCTGCAGGAACGGGAACGGCTGTTTCGGGCCGACGATGTTCGGCTCGATGAGCGGCTGGATCTCACGGTCAAAGTAACGGCGCAGTTTCTTCTTTTCGTCTTCACCGATCTTATGGTAATCAACGATTCGGATTCCGACCTCTTCCAGTTTTTCCATCAGCTCGGCATAGACCTTATCACGGCGCGGGATCATTTTCCGCGTCTCCTTATAGATCATGTCGATCTGTTCCTTCGGCGTCATGCCCGCGCGGGAGTCCGCGTCCATCGGGTCAAGCTGGTTCCGGTGGATCAGCTTACCCACACGCACCATGAAGAATTCATCGAGATTGGTCTGGTAGATCGAAGCAAAACTCAGGCGTTCGCAGAGCGGCACTTCCTTGTTTTCAGCCTCTTCGAGCACGCGCTCGTTGAAGCGCAGCCACGAGAGTTCCCGGTTCATAAAGGCCGGGCGGACGTCTTCTTTCATGTTCAAATCCTCTTCCTCTG
>ONYR01000170.1 GCA_900322165.1 uncultured Eubacteriales bacterium | reverse complement strand
CCAACACCGCAAATGTATGTTTCATTGTCTGATCCTCTGATAACAAAGAAGGAAGAGCTCCCAACGGCGCTCTTCCCCTTGTGACTAGTTTTCTTCCTCCTCGGTCTGCGAGGATTCTTCGGATGCCGTCAGCACGATCTGCGTTGTAACTGCCTTGTACTGCAGATCGCCAAGACCTCCGACCTCCAGCGCCACGGTATGCGTTCCGGCGGTCTTATTCATGTTGGTCAGTCTCAATGTCACCGTCAGCGCGGATTCGTCGAATGCATCCATCTCAGCCTGCAGGCCGTAGAGCGTGATATCGATATACTCGCTGCTGAAGGTAAGCTTCAGATTCTCCGGAAGTCCGTTGACATTGATCGAGCTTGTCGCGATCGTGACAACTCTCTCGACCTGTTGCTCGACCGTAAAGTTCACGGTCACGGTCTGCGGCTGGCCCTCAACGAGCTTCACCACATCGTCCCCGTAGAGGTCGTTCAGCACGTTTTGAAGCGTAAAGACTTCTTCGTACGCTCCGGTCACCTCCGAAAGCTGGATCGCCGGGAGGCTGACGTTGTAGATCTTGTTAAGCACACTCTCCGGACCGTAGATCGAAACCTGATCCACATCAAGCTTGATATCCTTCAGGTATTCGTATCCGCTCGGTGCCGAACCGACAAGGTAAGGCTGAATCATCACCGTCTTGTAGGTATAGATCGGAATGAAGACCGAAGCCTCACTGACCGAACTCCAGATAACGTCACGCGAATAGGTGACCGACGCTCCGTTCTCGTCCTGCAGCACCAGACGGCCGGTCTTGTTGACGTTGGCACTCGCTTCCGAGACACTGACCGTGATCTGCGCGTGATCGACCGCTTCAAGCTGATTCGCCGGGCCGGTCAGGGAGATCGTCGACGGTGTGACAACGATGTTCGGATCATCCATGACGTACATATATCCGTTGGCGGGCGTTCCGGTAATCGTATATTCGACCGGAACCTCGATCGTGATATTCTCCTCGACATCGACTGTCAGATAGGAACGGTTTCGGATCGAATACAGCTCTGCGTTGACCGAGCTGTCAGAGAATTCATAGTGAAGGATCAGTCGGTTGGAGTCACTGCTCTCCAGCTCGAACAGGTCTACATAGACGTTGAGGAAGGACGAAACCGCCCGGTTCCGCAGCGTTTCACCGACGGAACGGCGGGCCCGCACGTAAACTTCCACGCTCAGCGTACTGAAGTCATCGGTCCCTTCGATCTCAACATATCTTCCCTGTTCTTCGTACTCCTCCTGGTGAAGCACGTTCACCTGCGTATCGAAGGAGTAAGTCGTGATCGGGTCATTGCTGTTGGTAAACAGGATCCAGACAAAGATCGCGATGACAAGCGCAATGATCTTGTAGTGCAGGTTATGCAGGATCCACTTTTGAACAAACTTCTTCATGACTTATCTTTCCCCCTTCCCGCGTTTTTGAGAAGGCGCTGGAAAAGATTGTCGCGCCGTGTTTTGTTGGTCTCTTCGTTGCCGAGGAGCTCCTTGCGGATGAAATCCTCATCGATGTTGCGGTAGATCTTGCCCTCGTAGGCCATCGACATCGCTCCGGTCTCCTCGGAAACAATGAACACCTTGGCATCGGAAACTTCGGAAAGTCCCAGTGCCGCACGGTGTCTTGTACCCATTTCCTTACTGATATCCGTATTGTCCGAAAGCGGCAGGTAGCAGGTCGCTGCCAACACGCGGTTCTGACGGATGATGACCGCTCCATCGTGAAGCGGGGTGTTTTTCTCGAAAATATTGATGAGCAGTTGGCTGGAGATCTCTGCATCGATCGGAATACCGGTCTGTTCGTACTCTCCAAGCGCCACGACCTGCTCCACTGCAATCAGCGCACCGGTCTTGACCTTCGACATCGCCGACATCGACTCTGCCATGGCTACGGCGGTCTTCTCGTTGATCTTGTTGGAGTTGAAGCCGATCATGTTGTTGAACACGTTGCTCGTTCCAAGCCTCTCCAGCGCACGCCGAAGCTCCGGCTGGAAGATGATGATGATCGCAAGGATACCAACGTTGAACGCACGCTCGAACACCCACACGACCATGTTGAGGTTCAGCGCTCCGGCAACGATCCATACCGCGAGCACGATCGCGATGCCCTTAAACAGGATCCATCCACGGGTGCGGCGGATCCAGATCATGACCTCGTAGATCAGGAAGGCCACAACGATGATATCGAGCAGATCCGTGATCTGGAACGTGGTATAAAGGAAGTGACTCAGACTTCCGTCACTTCCAAAGAAATTGGAAAAGAATCCGTCCATGCGCCCTCCTTTCCTTGTCTTCTATAAACGAAGGATCTCAGCGGTGATCCTCATCAAATTCGTTAAACAGATCGGTCGGCTCTTCGTCGTCCGCGATCACGCTGCGCTTAGGCGTCGTGATGGTCTCGACCCGCTGGGTCTCCCCAGAAACATCCTCCACCGGCTCCGCTACGATCGTCGGCTGAACGATGGTCTCGGCGGGAACCTCTTCCGGCTCCCCGTAAACAGCGGTCTCTTCGTAAGCGGGCTCGCCGTAAACCGCGGTCTCACCGTATACGGCAGTCTCCTGCGTTTCCGGCGCCAGAGACAGATCGATGACATCTTCCTCAGCGGGCGCGCGGTCGATCGTGTCGGCCGGGATCGTCGGATCCTCAGAAACAGCCTGGGTCACGGCCTGCGTAACGGTCTGGGTCGGGGTATCATCAACGATCTGCGCGGGCTCGGAAACCGGAGGCACATAGGCAGAGTCCGGCGGGAGCTGCTGCTCCTTCTTGACTTGCTTGACGATCTTTTTCTGCTTGCCTTCTTCGCGGCCTTCCGCACGGTTTCTTGCGCGCTCCTTACGTCTTTCGCGGTTCTCGATCGCGTCAGACATCTTCGGAATGACACGCACTTTATAGACATAGGATTCGTCTTCGAATTCAAGCACCTGAGCGCCCTTGTAGCTCAGCGGAACCTTCAGCAGCTCAAGGAACAGCAGCGCGCCAATGACAACGATCGCCTTCCAGACAACCGTACCGTCACCGCCAAGACGACCCTGGCTGCGTCCGACAAGAAGCATCACGAGGCCGAAAACACTGCCAACGCCAAGCGCGATGTAGCGGGTGTAGTTCAGCTGCAGCTTTTTGACAACCGCGGTCAGAAGGATCACGGCCGCCATAAATACCATCAGGTACGGCAGCGAGTTGTTGTCCATCAGCGTGGAAAGGCCGTTCTTGGACGCCTCGGTAATGAGCTGCGGCAGCGCGTCAAGCGAGCTTGACATCTGCAGATCCAGGAACATCGGAATGATCCCGTACACCCCGTAGACAAGCACGCCGATCACGACCGGCACGATCGAGATCGCGCCCATGTACATACCGCAGATAAGCGGCACCGCGAGCAGCCAGTGATAGTGAATCGCAACCGGAACCAACACGATGAGGAACGTCTCATCCGGGAACAGACTCGCGGACGAGAAGTACAAAAGCACGAGCATCAGTCCGACAAGCACCGCTCCGATCAGTGACGATTGGAACACGTTGTAGATCACGATCAGCATCGCGATCAGAACGCCGCAGCGGCTCGGCAAAAGCGCCGCGACAAGCGCGAGTACCATCTGAACGGTCGTGTCATTGAACAGTCCGCCGGCCACCGACGCAAACATTTCCGAACCGGCAATCAGGCGGAACAAAAACAGAAAGCCGAAGAATTTCACGGCCAGACGAATGATCAGCTCAGCCCGCTGCATCACTCTTCCGATAATGCTGCGGATCTTATTTAATACAGATACTTTTTCCATTCTTTAAACGCTCACCTTCGCTTTTTTATTGATAGCTGTCGATCTGATCCAACACATCGTAATACTCATCAAGCCGCGCTTTCGCCTTATCGAACCGGCGCGAATGCACCACTCCGACGATCGCGGTCACAACGATGAGCAGCAAAATATATTCGACCAGAATACGGATCACAAGGCCGGTATAATCGTAGGTCAGCAGGTTGGCATGTTCAATGTAAAAGATCTCAACCGCGCGGTATCCCCAGAACATAAGGAAGAAGATCGTTGCAAAAACGCGGGCTTTGAGCCCTTCCTTATCGACATAATCCTGTTTATAGTACCGTCTCGCGAACGCGTCTCTCCGCTCCTGCTTGGCTTCGTAGGAGGCAGCCTGCGTCATCAGACGGATTTTTTCGGTACTGATCATGTATCTCACCTCATATGTATTCACGGACAAAGATGTTACACACCATTGTACCACACATAGACACTTCTATCAAGAGAAAAGAGGGGTTGAAAGATATCGGTCTCCGGTGTCCGGAAGCAAAACAACGATCAGCTTTCCCTTATTCTCCGGGCGCTTTGCCATCTCCACGCCGGCCTTGAGCGCAGCGCCGGACGAAATGCCGACAAGAATACCCTCCTGAGCGCCCATCTTGCGGCCGTATTCGTAGGCTTCCTCTTCGGTCACGGTGATGATCTCATCATAAACGTTTCGATCAAGCACCGCGGGCACAAAGTTCGCCCCGATGCCCTGCAGTCCGTGTGGGCCGCTCTTTCCCTCGGAAAGCAGCGGGGATGAGGCAGGCTCCACCGCAACGACCTTGACATTCGGATTCTGCTGTTTCAGGTAATGTCCGACACCCGTGATCGTTCCGCCCGTGCCGACACCGGCGACAAAGATATCGACCTTTCCGTCTGTGTCCTCCCAGATCTCCGGGCCGGTCGTTTTCTCGTGCGCCATCGGATTGGCCGGGTTGACAAACTGCCCCGCGATGATCGCGTTCGGAATCTCCTTCGCGAGTTCCTCCGCCTTGTCGATCGAGCCCTGCATGCCCTTCTTGCCATCGGTCAGAACCACCTCGGCCCCGTAGGCCTTCATGGTCATGATGCGCTCGACGCTCATCGTATCGGGCATGACAATGATCGCCTTGTAGCCTCTCGCAGCCGCTACGCACGCAAGGCCGATGCCCGTGTTTCCGGAGGTCGGCTCAATGATGACTGAACCTTTTTTCAGCTTTCCCTTCGCCTCCGCGTCCTCGATCATGGCCTTCGCGACACGGTCCTTCGCTGAGCCCGCCGGGTTCAGATATTCCAACTTTGCCGCGATCCTCGCCTCAAGGCCTTCCGATCGTTCCAGATTGCACAGCTCCATCAGCGGAGTCCCTCCGATCAATTCTTCGACACTTTTATATAAACGCATGGTGATTTCCTCCTCATGAGTGATTCACTCAAGTATATGAGAGCACCAAAACCGTGTCAAGCGGTTTCCCGCAAAGATGCGCCTTCAGGCAAGCTGTTTCCTTTTCTCCGTTGAAAAAGCACGGTTTCTCCATTATAATGAAGAGACATTCACCGGATCGTCTCGATCCTTCTGTTTTACTGGGAGACATAATGAAAAATCTTCTGCCCTATCTGAAACCATACCGAAAAGAATGCGTCATCGCACCGCTTTTAAAATGTACCGAGGCGCTTGTCGACCTGTTCGTGCCGCTTCTGATTGCGCGGCTGATCGATGAAGGCATCGGTACCAAAAGCACGTCTGTCATCATCACGATCGGTCTCGAGCTTCTCGGCCTTGCCGCGCTCGGCCTCATTATCGCGATGATCGCGCAGTGGTTCTCCGCAAAGGCCGCGGTCGGCTTCTCCAGCAAGATCCGAAGCGTCACCTTCAAGCACATTCAGCATCTGTCGTTCCAGTCTGCGGACACGCTCGGCCAGAGCACGCTCATCACGCGTCTGACAAGCGATATCAACCAGACCCAGACCGGCATCAACATGACGCTGCGCCTGCTGCTTCGCAGCCCGTTCATCGTCTTCGGTTCGGTCATCATGGCCTATCAGGTCGACCCGGGTTCTGCCTGGATCTTCCTTCTCATCGTGCCGCTGCTGGCGATCGTTGTCTACGGCATCATGTGGATCACGATTCCCCTCTACCGCAAGGTACAGGGAAAGCTTGACAAGGTCGTCGGCATCTCCCGCGAGAACCTCACCGGTGTACGCGTGCTGCGTGCGTTCAACCTTCAGCAGCATGAGACGGAGGAATTTGATGAGCGCAACAACGCGCTGACTGCGGCGAATGTGATCGTCGGTCGTTTCTCCGCGCTCACCAACCCGCTGACGTTCCTCCTCATCAACCTTGCGACGGCCGTTCTCCTCTACGTTGGCGCGATCCGCGTCAATATCGGAAACCTGACGCAGGGCCAGGTCGTAGCGCTTCTCAACTACATGGCGCAGATCCTTGTTGAGCTTGTCAAGCTCGCAAACCTCATTGTCACGATCACGAAGTCGATTGCAAGCGCTTCGCGTGTCTCCAAGATCATTGATACTCCCTCCGACATGGCCTACCCCGAAACCTCGGAAGCTCCGTTTGAAGACGGTTCCGTCACCTTCGACCATGTCACCTTCACCTATCAGGGAGCCGGCGCGCCTTCGCTCACGGATGTTTCCTTTACGGCTAGATCCGGCGAGACCATCGGTGTCATCGGCGGTACCGGCAGCGGTAAATCCACGCTTGTGAGCCTCATTCCGCGCTTCTACGACGCGACCGAAGGCTCGGTCAAGGTCAGCGGCCATGATGTCCGCAGCTTTACCGAGTCGGATCTTCGCTCGCACATCGGCCCGGTCATGCAGAAAGCCGTTCTTTTCGCCGGCACGATCCGCGAAAACATGCAGTACAGTAACGAAACCGCGACGGATGAAGAGATCTGGGAGGCGCTCGAGCTTTCCCAGGCTGCGGAATTTGTCCGCGGGAAGGAAGACGGTCTCGATGAGATCGTGGAGCAAGGCGGCCGCAACCTCTCCGGAGGCCAGAAACAGCGCCTCGGCATTGCCCGCGCGCTCGTCCGCAAGCCTGCGATCCTGATCCTCGACGACAGCTCTTCCGCGCTCGATTTCGCGACCGACGCGAAGCTTCGTCAGGCGATCAAGAACCTGCCCTACCCGCACACGACCTTCATTGTTTCACAGCGCATCTCCTCGATCCGCCACGCGGACCATATTCTCGTGCTTTCCGAAACCGGCGAGCTTGTCGGTGACGCGCCGCATGATGAGCTGATGAAGACCTGCGATGTCTACCGTGAAATCTACAAATCTCAGTACAAGGAGGAACCCGTCAATGCCTAAGCAGTCCAAATCCGGCAGCCAGCGCGAGATCCTCCGCAAGGTCCTCCGCTACATTCACCGTTACATCGGTCTTGTTATTTTCTCGATCATCCTTGCCGCGTTTATCTGCGCCTTCACGCTCTACCTGCCGATCCTGCAGGGACGTGCGATCGACCAGATCATCGGCAAAGGCGCGGTCCGCTTTGACGGACTGATCCGCATCCTCATTGTCATGGGCATCTGCACGCTCCTGACCTCGCTGGCTCAGTGGACCCAGAACGTCATCAACAATCGGATCACATTCCACGTTGTCAAGGATCTGCGTGCGGAGGCTTTCCGCAAGATCCAGTCTCTCCCGCTCTCCTACCTCGACGCGCATCCGTCGGGCGATCTTGTCTCGCGCATGATCGCGGACGCCGACCAATTTGCCGACGGCCTGCTGATGGGCTTTACGCAGCTGTTCTCCGGCGTTTTGATGATCGTCGGTACGCTCGGATTCTTGTTCAGTATCAACTATATTCTGGCCCTTCTGGTCCTGGTTCTGACCCCGATCTCCCTGTTTGTCGCCCGCTTCATCGCCTCCCGCAGCTACTCGCACTTCAAAGCGCAGAGCGTGATCCGCGGAAACCAGACCGCGCTGATCGATGAGATGATCGCGGGACAGAAGGTCGTTCAGGCTTACGGCCATCAGGACGCGGTGCAGAAGCGTTTCGATGAGATCAACGATAATCTCGCGAAAACCACCCTGCGCGCAACCTACTACAGCTCTCTGACCAACCCCTGCACGCGTTTCGTCAACAGTCTTGTCTATGCGGTCGCAGCCGTCTGCGGTGCGATCCTTGTCATCCGGAGTCGCATCTCAGTCGGTCAGCTCTCGAGTGCGCTGAGCTACGCAAACCAGTACACCAAGCCGTTCAACGAGATCTCCGGCGTCATCACCGAGCTGCAGAACGCGATCGCCTGTGCGGGACGTCTGCTTGAGCTGATCGAGATGGAGCCCGAAAAGCCTGAAACCGAAACGCCCAAAGATCCCGAAACCTTCACCGGCAAGGTCGACCTTGAGCACGTGTATTTCTCCTACGTCCCTGAGCGCAAGCTCATTGAGGACTTCTCCCTGAATGTCGAGCCGGGCCAGAAGATCGCGATCGTCGGACCGACCGGCTGCGGCAAGACGACCCTCATCAACCTCTTAATGCGCTTCTATGATGTCAACTCCGGCGATATCCGTGTGGAAGACACCAGTATCTACGACATGACCCGAAACGGTCTGCGCAAAGGCTACGGGATGGTTCTGCAAGATACCTGGATCCGCGAAGCTTCCGTGCGCGACAACATCGCGATCGGCAAGCCTGACGCCAGCGATGATGAAATCATCGCGGCCGCCAAACAGGCGCACGCGCACAGTTTTATCAAGCGTCTGCCAAACGGTTACGACACGATCCTTCACAACGACAGCGACCTCTCCGAAGGCCAGCGCCAGCTGCTGTGCATCGCGCGCGTCATGCTCGCGCTCCCGCCGATCCTGATCCTCGACGAAGCGACAAGCTCGATCGATACCCGCACCGAAATGCACATTCAGCATGCGTTCGACCGCATGAGCCAGGGCCGCACCTCGTTCATCGTCGCGCACCGCCTCTCCACGATCCGCACCGCGGACAAGATCCTTGTCATGCGTGACGGGCACATCGTCGAGACCGGCACCCACGAAGAGCTGCTCGCAAAGGGCGGCTTCTACACGACTCTGTACAATTCTCAGTTTGCCGCTTCGTAAGGAGCGGCTTTTCTTTAAAGGAGATCTTCATGAACAAGCTTCACTTTCTCCGCGCTGTCTGGAGCGACATCATTTTAGTCGAATCGAACGGCCTTTACGGCCTCATCGACACCGGCTTTGCGCGTGCGTTTCCTCGCATCAAAGACTATCTCGACCGCCTCGGCGTGGAGCGTCTTGAGTTCATCCTCATCACGCATTTCCACAAGGACCACTATGGCAGCCTCCCTGCCCTCCTGCAGACCTATCCGGTCGGGACCGTCTACATGAAGAAGTTCAGCGGGCTCAACATCACTGATGGCAGCGGTCACAGTGCCTCGGACGAGTTTAACGCACGGGAAATGGAAAACTGCGAGAGGATGTGCGCCCTTGCGCGCTATCATTCTCGTCTCGTGGTGCTTGACGGGACCGTCGGTCATGTCCGGCTCGGTGAATTTAATTTCCAGCTTTTTGGCGAGCCCGATGCGATCCGCATCATGTATCTGGATCCGTTTTCCCCTTACTATCACCAGATCCGCTTCGGTGAAAACACCAACAGTGTCGTTCTCTACGCCAACGTTAACGGGACCCACATCTATCTCGGCGGAGATGCGTGCAACGAGCCGCTTGAATACGAAAGGTACAGCTGCCAGAACACCCGGTACGCCTGCGAGATCAATCACCGCATCGACCTTCTCAAGGTTCCCCACCACTGCTGCGGAAACGTGCTGAGCGATCGCTTTCTTTCGATCCTGCAGCCCCGCTACTGTGTCGCTACCAACTTCACCGCGACCGTCAACGGCCAGATGAAGGCCAACCGAGACCTTCTCCTTGCGGCCACCCCTGAAACTCAGCTGCTTGTCTCAGATGTCTGCGGCTACTGCTTCACGATCGGTGCAAACGGCGATCTCTCCTTCGAAGAATTCGACCGTCTGCCTCCGATCACCTTCGAAGAGATCCCGCCGGAGCGGTCGGATGAGTATTGGCCGCTGCATATACGGTACCTTGTCGAAGATGACATCATCTCTGATCCGGAAGACATTGAATACTTCCGCAGCAACAAATACCGCTTCGAGATTCTTAAGCACATGTCTTCCACTCACGATCGTCATCACCTTGTCTACATGATTCGAGACGGCAAACGCATCGGAGCCGCTTCCTACAGCATTTCAGAAGATTCCGGTGAATGCTTTCTCTATGATTTCTGGGTGTTTAAGCCCTTCCGCGGCGACGGTCTTGGCCACCACTGCTACATGGCGCTCGAGTCCTACACCCAGTCGCAGGGTGCCGAATACCACGAGATCAACTGTACCGGCAAAGACCGCACTCGCTTCTGGAAAGCCCTCGGGTTTGTCGATGACGGACTCGATGAATGGAATGTCCCCCTCCTCCGCAAGAACCGGATGGAATACAAAACTTACGGCGGGAATCCGTTTGAGATGTAAGCTTGTTTCAGCCTCGACGTCTTTGATTCTTCCCTAAATCTACCGCGCCCCCTGCTTCGCGGATACTTTTCGGACTAAACACTCAAAATCAAGGGCATTAGTCTGATGAGTGCACTCGAATTACAGACACCTGTCAGACTAAATCCTCGAAAACAGGGTCTTCAGTCTGATG
>ONYR01000142.1 GCA_900322165.1 uncultured Eubacteriales bacterium | reverse complement strand
CGCATCGCCCGGGCGGACTGAATCCGGGAAAACGAACGGCTTGTCTTCCATGATCAGCGGAGTCTGGCGATGATGGTAGACGACCTCGTAGGTATCGTTACAGTCTGTGATGAGTTTTTTGACGATCTCCTCCGCGTGCGGGGCCATGCAGACATGGATCTCGTAAGCCAGAAGGCCGAGAATCGCTGCGGTCCAGTGGCCGCCGCGCTCCTCATCCGTGATCATCTGGGCCTCGTCGATGACCGCAACATCGTAGAAGCGCTTGAAGTTCGCAAGCTCGACCGTGGAGGACTGATGCTCTGCCCCGTCGACAAGGATGCGCTCCTCGCCGGTCACAAGGCTGCAGGGCACGCCGCGTCGGTTGAGGTTTTCGAACTGCTCATAGGCAAGAAGACGCAGCGGTGCGAGGTAGATCCCATAGGTCGCTCCGGAAAGCGCCTCGATCGCATCGTAGGTTTTGCCGGAGTTGGTCGGGCCGACATGCAGGATGAAGTGACGCTGCATCTGGCGGGCTTCGGGATAAAAATCGATATAGTTGTCCGGAATCTCCGAGAGCATGCGCTTCTGCAGCGACAGGCGCTGGCGTTTTTCACGCGCAACGCGGCGCGCGGCCTGAATGAAATTCCGGTTAAAGAAGCTGTAGTAAGGGTTGCGGCTCAGCGCTTCGCCAAGCTTGACCTCGGTAAAGGTGCGGCGCACATCGTCAAGAAGCTTGGCCGGATAGGACGAAGCTTCGATCTTTTCAAGCAGCAGTCCCGGAAGCGGGATGTGCCGATCGGCAAGATGCTCATCATGCTCCGCGATAAAGTGCAGCAGGAAAAGCTCCGCAGAGCCCTTGACCGTGCGGCCGGTCGCGAATGCCATCAGCACCAGGTCCTCGTTGATGAACCCATCGTCCGCGATCGCCCACTCAAGGAAGGGCGTCAGATAGCGCTCCTGAAGAGGGATGCGGTCCGTGTAGACCTGATCACCCGATTCGGTGTATTTAAGGCGGTAGAGCGTTTGAGATTCGAGATAGGTGCGAACGGTCGCGATCGCCGAGGACAGGATCGCCTCGACATGGTCCGCGAAATAATGATTGACATCCAGCGCTTCCAGATACTGCAGAAGCTCTTCACGCTCTTCGCGGCGATGCTTTTTCTCGCGCCCGGCGAGCGATTTTTTGTACGCTCGTACGAGCTCGAGCCGGTCGCTGGAATGGGCCTTGGCCTTGCGGAGAAGCGGCAGATCGGTCTCATAGGCGCGGCAGATCGCTTCTGCACCTTCGAGCGACGTGACAAGCGCTTTGACGGAAGCAGCGGCCTGCGCTTTTTCCTCGTCAAGGCCGGATTCCTCCGCAGAGGTGATCGCCGCAAGCGCGGTCTCAGACTGCTCTTTTAACGCACGGAGCGTCTGAAGCGTCTCATCCTCGGCCAACGCTTTTTTCAACGCGTTTTTGTAGCGGAAGCTCTTTTTGAAATGACGGATCTCTTCGTGTTTGACTTTGGAGCGCCCGGCGATGAACAGATGGTCCACGGTCTGCGTTCGGATCTCATTTTCGCGCGCTTCGGTCTGAAGATACAGAAAAATGTCGAGCAGCTGAAGATCGGAAACAACATCGGCGCTTGAAATCACATCCCATTCCATCATCGGACCCTCCTTTCTGAATTTGATATGCCTCGCGGCACGTTGAATCGTGTGCACAGATTCTTTATTCTACGACAAATATTGAATAAAGACAAGCTGAACAAACGATAATTCTATGGTACAATGAACGATATCAGAGGAATGGTTTGGGAGGGAAATCGCTTATGAAGACGATTGGCTTTATCGACTACGAACTCGACAACTGGCACGCGAACAATTACCCGGAAATGATCCGAAAAGCATCGGAGGGAAAGTGGAAGGTCGCTTACGCCTGGGGATATCAGGACTGCGAGGGCGGCCTCAGCTCCCGCGAGTGGGCTGACAAGTTCGGCGTGGAGCTGTGCGCGACCGAGGACGAGGTGATCGAAAAGAGCGACTGCCTCATCGTGCTGTCCCCGAACAACCCGGAGATGCATGAGCGGCTGTGCCAAAAAGCTCTTTCCTCCGGCAAACCGACCTACGTCGACAAAACGTTTGCCCCGGATGCGGAGACGGCGCGCCGGATCTTTGAGGTAGCCGAGAAGAGCGGAACGCCTAGCTTTTCGACCTCGGCTCTGCGTTATTCCACGGAGCTTGAAGGGATCGACCGCGCGCAGATCGAGCGGATCTACAGCGAAGGCCCGGGTCCGCTGGAGATCTATTCGATCCACCAGATCGAGCCGATCGTCTGCCTGATGCAAACGGAAGTGAAGCAGATCATGGCGCTCGACACCGAGGCTCATCCTTCCTTTGTGATCGAATTTGAGGACGGACGAAAGGTGCAGATGGTGCAGCGAGACGATCCTTCCTGGTCCTTCCGGCTTCAGCTGATCAACCATAAAAACGAGGCAAACGTGGTTCAGATCGAGTCGGATTATTTTGGAAACTTTATTCAAGCGATGATTCGGTTTTTTGATACGAAAGAGGTCCCGGTCCCGCACGCAGAGACCGTGCGCGTCATGGCGATCCGGGAGACAGCGATCCAGGCGGCGAAAACGCCCTTTGAATGGCTGCAGGTAAAATGAGGAGAAAACTGTGAAAAGAAAAAGAATCTGCCTGCTGATGGTGCTGGTGTTGATGATCGGGATCCTCAGCGAAAGTGCGCAGGGAGTCTACGCGCAGACAACGGCCGGAGGACAGGCCGTGGCCCAAGGACGGGCCGTGGCCCAAGGGCAGGCCGTGACTGCGGAACAAGCCGTAGCCGACAATCAGGCCGTGGCCGGGAAGCAGCAGGACGTGGACGTTTCGACGCTCCCGGAGTCGCTGACAACGTTTCTCTACTCGCTGACCTGGTACTACGATAACAACGGTGGCAATACTTACAATTCGGCGAGCGCGGCGGACGGGTCTTCAAATATGGTCGCGCAGATCGTGAAGAACGGTTCCTGCTTCTTTACCAACCTTTATCCGGTTGAGACCTATGAGGCGCACTGGGGCGAGACGACGCCGCAGCTTCTGGCGATCGATCCGTACGCAACGAGCTACATGGTCTGGCCGGCTGCCACGGTGGAGTGGGCTGCGAAGAACATCTACAATGTCAGCGATGCGGACTATGAAACGCTTGTGGCGCAGTGCCTTTCCGAGAAGTATTTTTATCGCGACACGGTGAACGGGAAAGATTCGTTCATCGTATCGATGGGCGGAATCGGCGATAACTTTATGCAGCCTTCGATCGTATGGGCTACGGTTGACGGGACGCGCTATGAGGTCAGCTATGATGTGTACCGCACGCTCGGAAGTGTCGAGTTCGCTTATTCCTGCTTTGCGGTGCTTGAGCTGAAGACCATCGACGGAGCCGAGTACTGGAGCCTCGTGAGCCTGGAGGAAGGAATCGGTCCGAAGACGTACATGGGCACGGACGCGCCGGAGCTCTTTACGGAGATCGCCGATACGTACATGCATACCAGCGGTGCGGGTGCGTGGTATGAGGCGATCACGATCCATGAAGACGGCACCTTTGACGGCTATTACTATGACCATGATTACGCGGTCGACAAGCCGTACGATTCCGAGATCTACTGGTCGCTTTTCAGCGGAGCCTTTAAGAATCCGAGACAGATCGATGCATACACCTATGAGTTCACCATCGATTATCTTTTCTACTATCGGATGGACGGAGATGAGCTGCTGATCGACTACAGCGGTAGCACCTCGCACTATACGTTCTGTGAAGTTGCGATGCCGGAAGGGACTTCGGTTCGGTTTGTCAAGCAGGGCGCACCGCGCGCCCGGATCAACGAGGGTTATGCGAGCTGGCTTCCCTACTGGCAGGAGAGCGATGGCATGCACACCCAGGTAGACGGGTTCTACGGAATTAACGACGAGCGCGGTTTTTATCGTTCGGGAGGAGACCCGATCGCCCCGGAAGGCATCCTGGAAGGGCTCGGCCTCTCCTATGAGGAAAGCATCGCCATCCGTGAGATCGAAGTCGATTTTACCGATAAGATCAAGCTCGATCTGCGCTGGGGCTGGAAGCTGTTTGAGAAGGATTCTTCAGAATATAATCATGATCTCGCGATGGTCGGCCTGACGCTTTCGCAGGCCGCGGAGACAAGCAAGGAAGCATGCGAAGCGCGGCTGCAAACGCTCGGCTTCCATGACGTAAAAAGTGTATTTTACGACCGGCGTGAGCAGGATATGATGTTCCCGGCGGTGACCTTTGCCTACCAACCGATCACGTTCCAGGGACAGACGAAGCATGTCTTCGTGATGGTGGTGCGCGGAACGACCGACAAAGGAGACATCTACACGGACCTGTATTCCTGCTTCGACGGGTTCGTTGGGGCGAGAGACAATGTCAAAGCAGAGTTCCGCAGTTTCTTTGAGTCCACGGTTTCGAAATATAACCTGGACCTGAACGATGACAATACGATCCTCTTCCTGACCGGACACTCCCTTGGCGGAGCGATGGCCGGGTCGATGGCTTACCTGATGGATGCCTACGGCGCGCAGTCGAAGACCTTTGTCTATACCTACTGCTCGCCGCTGTATGAGACCTTCGGGGCCTCGCCCGAGAGCTTCCCGAACGTTCACAATATCCTGAACAAGCATGACAAGATCCCGACCGTACCGCCGCTGAAGAAGCATTTCGGGCATGAGTGGTGGTATTCGAAAGACGTAAGCACCTTTGAAAAGGGAATCTTCGCGGATCATCTCTGCGAGACGATCCTGGAATGCATGGTGGAAGGGCTTCCGAGCAACATGGGGCCCGGCGCGGAGAATCATTACCGCCACAGCATGATCCACTGCCCGGTCGACATCGAAGTGTTCGACGCGGCGACGGGCGAGAAGCTCGGTTACACGTTGGGGAGCGAGGTCTACCTGAATTCGGATAAGATCTATATCTATACCAACGGCGATGAAAAGAATGTCATCGCGTTCGAAGAGGATGCGTTTACGATCCGCATTGTCGGAACCGGCGAGGGGACGATGACCTACACCGATCAGCTCATTACCGGTGACGGTCAGCTCCTTTCGGAGACCGTGTTTGAGAACGTCGCGATCGAGGAGGGAAAGATCTTCGAGGCGGGCTTTGGCGAAGCGGCGGAGAGCAAGACGGACAGCAGCTCGAGCAGCACCGAGAGTCAGCCAGTTCTGACCCTGCAGGTCGTGGATGAAGAGGGCAAAGTGATCGCGCAGGTCGCTGAGGATGGTACCGAAACGAAGGCCAATAGGCTTTCGAACCTCTTCAGCAGGAACCATCAGTCGAGCGGGACAAGCCTTGTGCTTCTCATCGTTTTGGCCGGCGGACTGCTCCTCGCGGTCATCCTGCTTGTCGTGATCATCCTGCTCTATAAACGATCCAGAAGAAATCATTAATAGCAAGGCAGGCCGCAAAAGGCGCTGCGACTGAGGATTAGGCACAAAGAGGAAAGGAGAAACGCATGAGACTGGGAATCTGTGTTCCGTTTGACAAGATCGATGAGGCCGCGGCGTACGGCTACGATTACATTGAGCCGTCGCTTGGGTCGATCGCGACCTTGAGCGAGGAGGAGTTCGAGGCGGTCAAGGTCGCTGCGAAGACCAAACCGATCAAGGTGGAGGCCGCGAACGTCATGCTGCCCGGCTGGGCGCACATTCTCGGCAAGGAGACGAACTGGCCGGAGATACGCGAGTACCTGACGAAGGCCTATCGCCGTCTGGCAGAGCTTGGCGGTGAGACGATCGTTTTCGGAAGCGGCGGGGCGCGCCGTGTTCCGGACGGTCTGACGAACGAAGAGGTCTGGCCGCAGCTCATCTGCTTCTCCCGCTGGATCGCGGAGCTGGCAAGAGAAAACGGGCTCACGATCGCGCTTGAGCCGCTCAACACCAAGGAGTGCAACATTATCACCTCGGTGTCCGAAGGCGGACGCTTGGTCGAGGATGTTAAGGATCCGAACTTCAAACTGCTCGCGGACTACTACCATATGATCCGTGAAAACGAGGGCTTCGGCGGCGTTGAAACCTACGGAAAAGAGCTGCGCCACACGCACTTCCATCCGGCGATCGGCTCGGAGACTGCCCCGAATCCGGAGGACGGATGTGATTACGGCATGTTCTTTAGAAAGCTGAAAGAGTCCGGCTACGATGGCCGTGTAAGCCTTGAGGGTACGCCGAATTTCGGACCGGCCTACAAGGATGCCTGCACCTGGCTGAAATCACTGATGCCTAACTAAGGAGAGGGTAACATGAAGAGCAAACGAGCATGGAGCGTGCTTGTGAGTATGATCCTGGTGATCTGCCTCTGCGTCAGCACGAGCGCGGCAGGGTCGGAGGCGGACAAGACGGCCGGCTCCCCTGAGCCGCTTGTTCTGGTGGAGACGGAAAGCCCGATCCATCCGGAGAAGGAAAAGCCGCGGGATACCGAGAATCCGAGACCGCACGCGTATGTCACCAGCAAAGCTCCGACTTTCGGCAGCCTTGGCTCCGCAGACAAGATGGAAGGCACGACGCTCATTGTCACGATCATGGCCAATGATGCCCTGTCATCCTGGCCGAACGGTGTGGATGACACGATGCAGCGCATGCTGAGGTATCAGGGCGTCGCGTGCCGGTGGCTGACTGACCGGGCATCGGAGTACGGGGTAACGGCGAACTTCATCTATGACTGGTCGGTGAACTCAGACCTTTTGTACCAGCGGACCTTCGAAGAGGAGCTCGTCCGCTACGACGGATCGATGTACGGAGTGCAGAAGCAGTACCTGGTGGATGAGGTGCCGGTGGCTTCGCTGATGCAGAAGTACCAGGCGAACAATGTCATCTTTATGTTCTTCCTCAACACCGATTACAGCAACGAGGTCAACCCTTGGACGATCCATTATCACGACGTGGCCGGAAGCCGCGGCGTGGACTATGAGTTCATGAACATCTTTGTCAAGTTTGACAATGTGGAGACTCCGCCGTCGACCATCGCTCACGAGATGCTGCACTGCTTCGGGGCGCCGGATCTGTACTATGCCAATGAGCTGATTCCGCAGGAGTTTGTCGACTACTGCGCCTCGAGCGGGACCCGCGACATCATGTACACGGTCGCGCTTGGCGATGAGATCACGGACTGGTTTACGGGACTTGACGCCTACTACGTTGGACTGAATCCGTATTCGATGCAGGTGGACGAGTGGAATCTCGGCCCAAGCCAGCATTTCCCTGAGTAATGAATATTCGCAGCTCGCCGGCTGAGGGTGAGCGCAGCACAAAAAAGAGGCCTTCCGGGTTTGATGCCCGGAAGGCCTTTAATCGTTAGGAGAAAATATTAAAGGAAAAGGAAAAGTACACACGTAACAGAAAGTGGATTCATCCAGCGGAGAATCAAACACGCGGTTCAACTCGCTGTGCGATCAGTCAATAGAGATCTTCTGGCTTGTCGGTTCTTTCGGAGCCAGCTTCGGCAGCGTCAGCTTCAGGACACCGTCTTTATAGGCTGCGGTGATCGCACCCTCATCAATCTCGTTCAGATCGAAGCTTCTGGTGTAGGAACCGTAGGAGCGCTCCTGACGAACGTAGCCGCTCTTCTTGTCCTTGTTCTCGTAGTCGAGATGACGCTCAGCCTTGATCGTCAGGCGATGATCATTGACCTCGATGGAGATACCGTCCTTGTCAAAGCCGGGCAGGTCAGCCTCGAGCACATACGCATCACCGGTATCCTGAATATCGGTCTGGAAGTTGCGCATCGAAGGCACGTTCTCGCCGAAGAATTCTTTGTCGAAATCAGCAAAGGGGTTACGTCCGAAAATGTTACGGTAATTCTTTTCATAAGGGGTCATTTCAAATAACATAGTAAAATCT
>ONYR01000042.1 GCA_900322165.1 uncultured Eubacteriales bacterium | reverse complement strand
TCACCGACAAAATACCTCGATATTCCGCGGCATTTCCTGCGCTTTCCCGCTTCGTCAACGACCATCTCCCAATACGGATCGATCGGGACAAACACCTCTTTCCGCTCTCCCGCTTCCAGCGTGATGTACTGCAGCGCGCACAGCTGGCGTTTCGGGGTCCGAAGGCCCTCTTCCCTCTGCTCCACATACACCTCGAGCGGCATGGACGTTGCTTTGGTATGCGGATTATACAGCATAGCCCGTATCCCGCCGTCCGTCTTTTTGGCTGACTCAACGGTTAGTGAGCGGTAGCTCAGTCCGAATCCGAACGGGTACAGCGGCTCGCCTTCAAAGAAACGGTAGGTCTTGCCTTCCATCGCATAGTCTGAGAAATCCCAGGTAACATCCTCGTTATGGTAGAACGTAACCGGGAGGCGTCCGGTCGGATTGACGCGGCCCGATAAGACCCCGGCCACGGCCTTTCCGCCTTCACTGCCCGGATACCAGGCCTGAACGATCGCGCTGACCTTATCCTGACAGTCGCCAAGATCGAGCGCGCCTCCGGATGTCAGCACGACCACCACGCGGCCGGACACTTCGCAGAGATTTTCAAGCAGTACGCGCTGGCTCTCGGGAAGCCTCAGATCGCGCTTATCGCCGGCTGCATATTCGTTGCTCGCGTCGCCCAGCTCGCCCTCGATCGAAGGATCAAGCCCGAGGACGGCGATCGTCACATCCGCCGCGCGGGCAAAAGCTCTTGCCTCCGAAACGCGGTCATGCTCCCGATGCGTGCAGAACTCCACCTTATTGCGGTACAGATGCGATCCCTCACTCACGAGCAGCTCTGCCTCAGGAAACGCTGCCCGAAGCCCTTCCGCGATCGTGGTCGTCTCACCGGCCGTTCCGTGATAATTGCCTTCCAGCACGGTCCGGGAGTCCGCATCCGGCCCCACGACCGCGATGCAGCGGGGAGACTCAAGCGGGAGGATCCCGTCGTTTTTCAAAAGCACCATCGTCTTTTCCGCGATGCGCTCGTTTAAAACATCCCACTCTTTTTTCTTCTGCATCCACTCGTGGATCGCGCGCTCTCCCTCTTCCTGCGAGACCGGCTCATCCATCTCGAGCATCAGGCGGATCGTCAGCAGATCCTCGACCGCTTCCTCCACTCGCTTCTCATCCAGAAGGCCTTTCTGAACCGCCGCGCACACATAAGCGTACACATTGCCGCAGTTCAGCTCGCATCCGGCTTCGACCGCAGCCGCAGCCGCTTCCGTTTTCGTGTCGACGTAATGATGCTTCTCTGAGATGTCGGAAACCGCGCCGCAGTCCGAAACCGTATAGCCGTCAAAGCCCCATTCCTCGCGGAGAATGTCTCTCAGCAGGTACGGATCCGCCGAGCTGGGCGTCCCGTTGACCGCATTGTAGGCACTCATCACACCGGCTGTCTTTCCGTCCTTCACCAGCTTCTCAAACGCCGGCAGGTAGGTTTCCCGAAGGTCCTGTTCACTCACGACTGCGTTAAAGCCGTGGCGGATCGATTCCGGCCCGCTGTGGACCGCAAAATGCTTCGCACAGGCTGCGGCCTGCAGTCCCTCGCGGCCATCCGCATATTCCTGAATGCCCTTGACAAACGGAATTCCCATCAGCGCATTCAGACACGGATCCTCTCCGTAGGATTCATGAGCCCGACCCCACCTAGGATCGCGGACAATGTTGATGTTCGGCGACCAGAACGTCAGCCCTTTATAGATATCGCGGTCATTTTCGGAGCGATAGATCGTGTTTTTCAGCCGGCCCTCTTCGCCGACAACACGTCCCACCGCACCGGTCACCTCCGGATCGAACGAGGCTGAAAGACCGATCGCCTGCGGGAACACCGTGGAAAGACCGGCTCGCGCGACGCCGTGGAGCGCTTCGTTCCACCAGTTATACTCCGGAAGCCCCAGCCTCTCGATCGCGGGGGACTCATAGAGCATCTGGCTCGCTTTTTCTTCCAGCGTCATCTTCGCTGTCAGCTCATGCGCTCTTTTTCTTGCTTCATCACGCCTCATGCTGACTCTCCTTCCTCAGTGCCTCCAGTGCTCGGTAGAGCAAGGCAAAAATCAAACCATCCACCGCCGCGACAACGATCGTTACCTGAACGATCGCCCAGCGCAGCGGAACAAATCCCAACAGATCTCTCAAAACAAATCCGACGATTGCCAAGCTCACCAGCACAAAGGCAAAGAGGCAGATACGGACGGTATCAAACGGTCTCGAGATCCTGAAGATCAGGCACACCAGCGTCACGGCCGTCGTGATCACGGAAACCATCGAGATCTCGTCAAAGCTTAACCGGAAGTGGTTTCCGAGCACATACGTAAAGAGAAGACCGATAAACATCGTCAGGCCGCCGGAAAGCGCCTTGGAACTGATATTCAGGAAGAAATTCCCCGAAACCCTCTCTTTGTTCGGCTGCATGGCCAAAACAAAGGACGGAATGCCGATCGTCAGCGAACTGATGTAGGTCATCTGGATCGGCTCAAACGGGTAACGCATCGAGGCAAAGGCGAAAAGAAGGCTGTTCAGGATCGAAAAGACCGTCTTGGTCAAAAACAGCGCCGCACTTCGCTGAATGTTGTTGATCGATCGTCTTCCCTCCGCAACGACCATCGGCATCGCGGAAAAATCATCGGTTGTCAGTACGAGCTGAGCGGTATTGCGCGCAGCCTCTGACCCCGAGGCCATCGCGACCGAGCAGTCCGACGCCTTCATGGCCAGCACGTCATTCACGCCGTCACCGGTCATACAGGCCGTATGTCCCTGGCGCTGAAGCGCTCGGATCAGCTGCTGCTTTTGTTTCGGGCTGACACGTCCGAACACGGTCATCTCCCTGGCGGCTTGCTCGATGGCCGCTTCATCGTTAAGCTCCCGTGCGTCCACCGCGTGGGAAGCATTCGGCACGCCTACCTCGCTAGCAATATGCGAGACCGTTTCCGGACTGTCTCCGGAAATGACCTTCAGCTCGACCCCCTGCTCCGTGAAATAGCGAACGGTGTCACTCGCCTCCGGACGGATCTCGTCCTTGATCAGCAGTGCCGCGATGGGTCTCAGCCCCTTGGGCAGGTCTCCGGCCTCGTTAAAGCCCTCTTTCGCGGCTCCGAGCATCATGACACGGTTGATCCCTATCCGATCCCGAAACTGGTCTTCCAGGGCCTTAAAACGCTCTTGGAAGAGCATCTCCCCGGCGCCCATGACGTAGGTGATGCCCTCAAACGAAGCACCGGACCATTTGGTCTCTGATGAAAAATCGATCCGGCGAAGCGGCTTCACCGCCTCATCGCTTCCGAAATAAGCGCGGATCGCATCGATCGTTGCGCCTTCATCCTGCGATACCGATGCCAGCGCGCGGAAGCCCTTTTCCGCCTCTTCAAGCGAGGCGCCTTTCAAGGGAATCAGCGCTTCCACCTGCATCCTGCCGCTCGTGATCGTGCCGGTCTTATCGAGGCACAGCACATCGACTCTCGCGAGCGTTTCAATGCAATAGATCTGCTGCACCAGTACGTTCTTGCGGGACAGGCGAATGACGCCGACCGCAAGCACCGTACTTGTCAACAGCATCAGTCCCTCCGGGATCATGGTCACGAGGGCTGCGACCGTGCTGACGATCGCCTCTTCCACGCTCGCGCCCGGAAGCTGGATCTGGTTGAAAAACAAAAGGAAGCCCAGCGGAACGATCACACAGGAGATGATCCGGATGATCGTTTTTAGCGTTGTCATGATCTCAGACTTCGCGTTTTTCAGGATCTTGGCATCCTTCGTGATCTGCGCGGCAAACGTCTCTTTGCCGACCCGAAGCACCTTCGCAAAGCCGTCCCCCATCGCGATAAAGCTGCCCGAGATGAGTTCGTCTCCGCTGTTTTTGATGATGAGATCGGACTCTCCGGTCACCAGGCTTTCATTCGCGGAAAGGTTTCCGGAGACCATCACACAGTCGACCGGCACCTGAGAGCCGCGCTTTAAATGAAGCACGTCATCCTGAACGATCTCCTCCGGATCGATCAGCGTCAGCCCCCCGTCACGCACAGCCTCGATCCGGCTTTCCACCACGATCGATAAGCGGTCGATCGCCCGCTTCGCCCGGATCTCCTGGATGATTCCGATGGCGGCGTTGCTAAACACAACGCCCATGAACAGCATGTTCTTGAATGACCCGACCCAGACCAGAAGCCCGGCGAGTGCGAGATTCAGCAAATTAAAAAGCGTGAGCGTGTGCTCCAGCACAATCTGCCTCACGCTCTTGGTTTTCACCTCGCTGCTTCCGTTTACCAGGCCCTTTTCTACCCGCGCTTTGACTTCCTGCGCGGTAAGTCCCTGCGGTATCATCGATCAGTCTTCCTCGATCTGTGCAATGCGGCGCATATGACGCTCTTCACCGGAGAACGGTGTATTCAGAAACGTCTCGACGATCTTCAGCGCCAGTCCGCCGCCGATAACACGCGCGCCCATGGTCAGGACGTTCGCATCGTTATGCAGTCTTGTTGCTTCCGCGGAAAAACAATCGTGGCAAAGCGCGGCGCGAACGCCTTTTACCTTGTTGGCGGCCATCGAAACACCGATACCGGTTCCGCAAACGATGATGCCTTTTTCCGCCTCACCATCGGCCACCGCATGCGCCACTGCGTGCGCGTATACCGGGTAGTCCACCGAAGCTTCACTGAAACATCCCTTGTCCTCGTAAGCGATTCCCTTCGCGTCCAGATACCGCATGATTTCCCGCTTCAGTCCGTATCCGGCATGGTCCGATCCGATTGCGATCATCTTTCCCTCCATTCTGAAGATGCCTTGCGGAACCGGTTCATCACCGCTTCGCCGACACCCTCCCTTGAAAATGCTTCTCCGTAAAAACGGCTCAGTGTAAGCTCATCTGCCTGACGAAGCGCCGCAAAAAGACGCTTCGCAACGGTTTCCATATCATCCCGCCTCGAGCCAAGGGAGATCATGGCGACCTGCCCCTCCAGCTGCGGTGCGGCTTTCAGCATCTCCTGCCAGAATTCATCCGTGGCGATCACGCCCAGCTTATCGCCCGAGATGGTTTGAAGATCCTCCTCCAGATCGCGGGCCACCTCTTCCGGGGTCTCCTGCGTCAGGATCAGATATCCCTTCGGCGCGTAATGACGGTACTTCATGCCCGGCGCTTTCGGTACGACCGACGCATCGACGGAACGCACCTGTTTGACTGCCGGATCGAGATCGATCTCCGGGATCACCTCCCGCAGCATCTCGAGCGTAATGCCGCCCGGCCGAAGCACCAGCGGCTTTTCATCGGTCAGATCCACGATCGTGGACTCCACGCCCACCTGGCAGCTGCCGCCGTCAAGGATCAGCGGGATCTTGCCCTGCATATCCTCATAGACGTGCATCGCGCTTGTCGGGCTCGGTCTGCCAGAGGTGTTTGCACTCGGGGCTACGATCGGCATGCCGGTGTAGCTCAGCAGCGCCATCGCCGAGGGATCCGAAGGCATCCGGATCGCGACCGTATCAAGCCCGCCGGTGACGGTATCCGCGATCGTCTCCCGATTCTTCGGCATGATGAGCGTCATCGGTCCCGGCCAGAACCGCTCCATCAGCGCCTTAGCTCCCTCCGGTACCTCCCGCGCGATCTGCGAAAGGTCGAAGTTCGGCGCGATGTGGACGATCAGCGGATTGTCCGACGGCCTTCCCTTCGCTTCGTAGATCCGCGCAATGCCCTCCTGAGAGTACGCGTAGGCGCCAAGCCCGTACACCGTTTCCGTCGGGAACGCGACGACCTGTCCTTCAAGGAGCAGGTTTTTCGCCATCTCCAGACTTTCCGGTGTGATCTTTTTGATTTGTGTATTCATTCACTCTGCCTGTTTTTCATAGGGTTTGACGATCCTCTTGAGCTCTTCATCCGCCCGGATCGTCATGGCGATACCTTCATCCGTATAGTCTTCCTGAAGGATGACAGCTTCGCGGTGAAGCCGATCCGCAATGCCTGCCTTATCATACGGGATCAGCAGTTCCATTTTGGAGTCCAGCTTGTCAAGGTAAGCCCCGATCGCTGCCATCAGCGCGTTTTGCCCTTCTTCCTCAAGGGCGCTGATCTTGACGACCGCTTCCGCCTTGTAAGGGATCACAAGGCCTTCCTCTTCCTGAACCAGATCCTGCTTGTTGAGCACGGTGATGATCGGCTTAAAGGCCGCGCCGAGGTTCGAAAGCTCATCGTGCGTGACCTTCATCTGGAGCTCGGCCATCGGCGAAGACGCGTCCACAACATGAACCAGAAGGTCCGCCTCGTTCACCTCTTCGAGGGTGGAACGGAACGCCTTGACAAGGTGAGCCGGCAGCTTATGGATAAAGCCGACCGTATCGACAAGGAGAATCAGCCTCCCGTCCGGCATCGTGCAGCGACGGACGGTCGTGTCAAGCGTAGCAAACAGCTCGTTCTCTTCCAGCACGCCCGCGCTTGTTAAGCGGTTCAGCACGGTCGATTTGCCGGCATTGGTATAACCGACAAGCGCCACGACGGGGATCCGGCTTTTCCGCCTTGAGGCTCGCTCGCGGTCACGGTTCTCCGCGACCTCTTTCAGATCCCGTTTCAGCTGAGCGATGCGGCTGCGGATATACCGACGATCCATCTCCAGCTTGGTTTCACCTGCGCCTCTCGTATGCGTGCCGACGGCTGCGCCCTGCCTTGAGAGCTCTCCGGGGAGGCCTCTCAGCCTGGTTAGGCGGTATTCCAGCTGCGCGAGCTCGACCTGCATCTGACCTTCCCTTGTGGCAGCGCGCTGCGTGAAAATATCCAGGATCAGCAGGGTTCGGTCGATGATCTTCGTATCGAGAAGCTCGCCGAGATTCGCCAGCTGCGCCGGGGTCAGCTCATCATCGCAGATGATGCCGTCCGCCTCCGTGTCTTTGATGATCATGCGGATCTCTTCGACCTTGCCGTTGCCGACATAGGTACGGTTGTCGATCCGCTCCAGATTCTGGATCACACGGCCGCAGGCTTCCCCGCCAGCCGTTTTCAAAAGATCTTCGAGCTCATCGAGCGACCGCTCCGCATCGGTCTCATCCCGCCCGGTCGAGACCGCAACAAGGACGAAACGCTGTACTTTTTCTTCTGTATTATGCATCATATCAATAGTTGGCTTTCATCAACAGATCTTCATAAGCCGGCCAGATATAGCCGTTTTCCAATCCGATGCTCCAGGCGGCCACTCCCGCCAGTTCTGAATCGAGCGCCAGCTTCAGTCTCCAGCGGACGGAATCTTCATCCTCCAGCCAGATCCGGCAGCGCCTTCCGTCAACCTCGCCTTCCGCGTAGTTCAATCCGGTCGACTCGTCAAACGTGACTTCCATATCGTTATCATAGACGGTCAGCCACGCCGTGCGCAGTCCGACGGCTTCGGTTTCGAGGTCGTCATAATCCTCTCCGTACCAGATTCTCGTATACCAGGGCATGCCGAGAATGATCTTTTCCTTCGCCACACCGCAGGCCATCGTATCGATGACGGCGTTTACCGTGAAGGATTTGGAGGAAACCGGTCCGGCCACCTCCGACCCGCCCCAATACTCATCGTAAGCCATGACGATGACATAGTCGCACAGGTCATTGTAGATATCTCTCCGGTAATAATCGGTCCACTCCGACGGAACGACCGTATCGATCGAAAGCACGATATCCTCCGATCGCACTCCGATCGAGAGCTCACGAAGGAACTGGATGAAATACGGATACGTCTTCTCCGACAAGCCCTCGAAATCCACGTTCAGGCCGTCAATATCGTTCATCTTCATCGCGGAAACAAGCTGGTTCACAAGCGCCCGGCGCTTGTAGGTATCGGAGAGCGTTTCATAGGTCAGCTCATCGTCAAAACTGTTCGTAAACACGGCCCAGACATCGTATCCGTGCCACCAGGCCCATTCGACATATTCACCGTTCACCAGTGATTTCAGCGAACCGTTCTCGCCGAGCGAGAACCAGGTCGGCGCCAGCACGCTCAGATAATACGAGGTATCGTAGATCGGATAGTAGACATCTTCGTTA